>JAYVWQ010000124.1:0-8690 GCA_043785945.1 Akkermansia sp. | reverse complement strand
GTCGCTGGTTCTTCCTCCGCGCCTCACCGATCCACGGCGCGCGCGGAGCGACGCGCCCTACCTGCTGGCCCACGCTTCAGCAAAACCGCTTCCGAAAATCCTCGTAGGCCAGCGCAATGCCCTGCTCCAGGTTCACCTGCGGCTTCCAGCCCAGCGCGAGCAGACGCGAGCTGTCCATGAGCTTGCGCGGCGTGCCGTCCGGCTGCGTGGTGTCCCACACGATCTCGCCCTGGAATCCGATGATGCGTTTCAGGGTTTCCGCCAGCTCGCGGATGGTCACGTCGCTGCCGTAGCCCACGTTGATGAACTGCTCTTCACTGTAGTGCTCCATGAGGAAGACGCAGGCCCGCGCCAGATCATCCGCGTGCAGGAATTCCCGCAGCGGCGTGCCCGTGCCCCAGCAGACCACGTTCGGCGCACCGGCCAGCTTGGCCTCGTGAAACTTGCGGATGAGCGCGGGCATCACATGCGAGTTCTGCAAATCGTAGTTGTCGTTCGGCCCGTACATGTTCGTGGGCATGGCGCTGATGAAGTCGCAGCCGTACTGCCGCCGGTAAGCCTGGCACATCTTGATCCCCGCGATCTTGGCCAGCGCGTACCACTCGTTGGTCGGTTCGAGCGGGCCGGAGAGCAGATAATCCTCGTGGAGCGGCTGGGGCGCGAGCTTGGGATAAATGCAGGAGCTGCCGAGGAAGAGCAGCTTCTTCACGCCGGCCTCTTTGGCCCCGTGGATGAGATGATTTTGAATCTGCAGATTCTCGTAGAGGAACTGCGCCGGGAAAACGGCGTTGGCGTGGATGCCCCCGACCTTGGCCGCCGTCACGAAGACAAACTCCGGCTGTTCCTCCGCGTAAAACCGGCGCACCGCCCCCGCATCCAGCAGGTCCAGCTCGGCGTGCGTGCGGCCCGTCACATGGGTGAAACCCTGCCGCGCCAGTTCGCGCCCGATGGCGCTGCCGACCATCCCGCGATGCCCGGCCACGTAAATGCGCGCATCCTTCTTCATCATCATGTGCGCCGAATATCCCCGAATGCCCGGGCCTGCCAATAGCAAAGGCGGGCGGGCGTCATGCCGAGATGCCAGCCTCGGGAGGGCAAGGTAGTGGCCCGGCTTGGTGCTTGGACAACTGGCGGCGGTGTTTCTGAAATTGAGTTCCGGATTTTCGCTCCTTAGCATCGGCTCATGCCACGCAAGCTCAGTTCCATTGCCCCCGGTTGGTGGGATTACACCACACTCGAAACCGATCTCATCGCCGACGCCGCGCGGCTCACGCCGTCCGATTTGCTGGCGCTCGCGCGGCCCGGCTTTCGCGTCGTCTTCTACGACACGCTGGAAGATTTTTATCTGGCCGAGGCGCTGGAATACATCACCGCCTGGAAGCAGGCCACGGCCGACAATCCCGTGGGCATCTGCGGGCCGATTGGGCCGACCGAGCAATTGCCGCTGGTGGCACGGCTGGTCAATGAACTCGGACTGTCGCTCCGGCACGGGCATTTTTGGGGCATGGACGAATGGTTCGTGGATGGGAAGGAAATGGCGCCCACCCATCCGCTGTCGTTCGAGAAGGCGGACCGGGAGATGTGCTTCGACCGCATCCGCCCCGAGCTGCAAATGCCGGAGGCGAACCTGCATTTTCCGAAAGCCGACACCGCGTCCTACCGCCAGAGCTGGGAACCCGGCGTGCGTTGCGCCGTGATGCAGGGCGGCCAGGGCGACATCAAACACTGGGCCTTCAACGATCCGCCGAAGCGCGAGGGGAAATTCCAGGATGCGCCGCCGTCCCCGGCGGAGTATCGCGCGCTGCCGACGCGGCGGGTGGATTTGCATCCCATCACCATCGCGCAGAACGCGCGCACCAGCGGCGGCGGCAACATCACGCTGGTGCCCACGCAGGCCATGACAGTGGGACCGGTCGAGACGTGGAAGGCGGAGAAGGTTTCCATCTGGCACGCCGGAAAACACGACAACCCCTTCGGCCAGCGGCTGACCACGCTGATGATTTCCCAGCGCCTCGCCGACAGCGCCGTGCCGATGTCATTGCTCGCGGATCATCCGAACGTGCAGTTCAACTTTTACCGGGGCGGGATCGGCTCGTGCGCCGTGGAGATGCATTGACGGGGAGGTTGAGAGTTTTCAGTTGAGAATTGAGAGGAGGAAAGCTGGCGACGCTGCTCTCCGGCTCTCAACACTCAACCTTCAACTCTCCACTCGCCTCACTGCGATTCGCCGACTGGTGCCATTGCCTCGTCCTCGCCTTTCAACTCGCGCCACTTGCGCGCGATCATCGAGTCCACCGAGAAACGTCCGGCTCCGAACACGCTGAAGAGCGCGAGCAGGAAGCAGACGAGCGCGGCGTATTCGAGGTTTTGACGCGGCTCCATACTGGCCATGCGCGGCAGATAAACCGCGAAGACCGCCCCGAGCAGCACGGGTAATTGCATCAGCGCCGCCAGCCGCGTGACCAGTCCCAGCGCGAGCATGGCTCCGCCGATGAGATGCGCGGTGATGACATACTGGGCGATGACCGCCGGACCAAACCAACTGCCGCCGGTATCACTGATCGCTTCGAGGAGGTAATCGCGGTTGCCCATGAGGTAAAACGCCTTCACGAACAGACCGCAGCCGAGGTAGATGCGCACCAAGTCGATGAAGATGTCCTCGTGCGCCCGCAACCATGTTTTGTACTGTTCCAACTTGTTCATAGAAGTCCTTTCCGCCGGATGACGCATCCAGCCTGCTGTTCACTGAACGAATAAACGCTACGCCTGCGGAGGCGGAACGCAACGAGACAATGCGGAAGTCTCGGACGGAAAAACTGCGGGGACCAACAGCTACTTCGGCCACAAAGCGTGGGACTGGCGGATGATTTCGTCCAACTCGGCCTTGGTCTCGGAATCGCCGCCAAAAGTGAAAGTGCCGGTGAGATGCCGCCAGTCCTCAGCGCTCAGGCCGTAAAGCTCCCGCGCGATGAACACTTCCAGCCCGGCCCGCTCGGCCACGTCGCGCGGATTGTTCAGCAGCTTCGTGGCGGACTCGGCAAGTTGCTTGGTCTGCCCGGCGGCCAGTTTGGGAAAGGGCAACTCATAGACGTAAAACGCGCTGACCGTCGAGGAGACGCGGCTGCGGATGTAGTAGTTGGCAACAAGTGAATTCAGCACGGCGAGCACACTCTTGACCTGTTGGTCGGGAATTTCCTCCTGGCTCAACTTTCCGCCCGGCGACAGCTCGTATCTCACTGGCACGAGATACATGAGCTTGTGATTCATGGAGGCCCGTTTCGGAACCATCGTAACAATCAGCGTTCGTTCATTTGTCGAAGCCGCAATCTCGCGATAAGCAAGACGAGGCAGTTCGTAGTCGAGCTTGAAGCTTTTCTTCTCGAAAATCTCGCGAAGGCGTGCTTCCAGCTTTTCCTTGGTTTTCGGGACGGCGCTTCCTTCCAACTTTGCAGCGTCTTGTTCGCGAACCAATTTGGTGAGCCGGAAGATTTGTTTCCGCAGTAATTCCTCACGCACCTCCTTCTCGACCACGGCATCCGTAGTTGGAGAGAACTTTGAATCGAACTGGTGGATATTCCGCCCTTCAAAAAGCGGCATCTGCCCAGCCTCCAACTTTTTCCCATCGCGCGCATAAATCATGCGGCCGTCGCCGGTGCTGTGCAGTTCGCGGCGGAAGCGGAAGCCGAGGTCGCTGAAAAACGGATGCTGGTCGCGAAGCTTCTTAAACAAGGCCATGTCCCGTTCACTGCGATACTCCACGATGGAAAGCGTCTGCGGAGAAAAGAAATGGATGAGCGCAATCGGATAGTGAAGCGGCGGCTGGTAAACATCCGCCGGGTTGTGAATGTAGAACCGGGCGGTAAAGGCGTGGTCAACGGGCGTCGGGACGCTTTTGATGACCTTCAAGAAGCTGAACTTGAAGCGGTCATCCACGTCTGGGAAAATCTGCTTCTTTACCTGCTTGCCGTTCTCGACCGTGAGGTAACCACGATTCTCGAAAGACATCAGCTCTTCCAATGTGTGCTCGGTGGTGAAAAGCCGGCGCAATGGCATGCAGCCCTCGTCGGTCTGGATGCTGGAAGGAACGAGCATAGAAAGACGGCCTTGTTGCCTGACCAAGTTGAGGTTCCGTTCGAGAAACAGTTTGAAATAGTTCCAGTCGCCGGTGCCCTGCTGATGAAACCGGCGGCCCAAGTATTCCTTGTACTGCTCGTACCAGTTTTCGTAATCAGCCCATTGCTGTTGGAGCGACGCGTCGTCGCCAAGACATTTCTTGAACCAGCTTTCAAAATCACGCCCCGGCGTGGCGTTCTTGCCGATGAGTGAATCCTGGCAATGTTTCTGCGCGAATTCTTTCCGAACCGGTTTAACGGTTTCCCACGGCGGATTGCCGATGACACCGCTGAAACCGGATTCTTTCGGCTCTCGCGGCTGGCCGTTCTGCTCAAACCACGCAGGAAAGAAACTCAGCGCGGCAAAGAGCGCGGGCGCGGGGAGCGGCTCGGCCTGAAAATGTTCGGTGAGGTTCTCGCGCAGCTTGGCCTGCAGTTTAAGCGCCTCCTCCAGCGGTGCGTGGTCGGACGGGTTGCCGAGGTATTGCTCGCGGAGCGCGCACAGTTTTTGCATGGCCTGCCCGCACACGTCGCCGAGGTAGCGGGTCTGCTCCGCCGGGTCGGTATCCACCAAGGAATCGCCGCAAACGAAATTGAGGCGGAGACTGGGCAGGGTGCGGTTAATTTCACCGGTGAGGCGGCGGAAGTTGTAGTCGTGCGTGCTGAGTTTGACGGCCTCTTTCCACAGGTTGGTCTTGGCGACTTCGAGCGCGCCGGCGTCCTTGTCCACGGCGTAGATGTGGCGGAGCAGAATCTGGGCGATGAGGACGCGCGGGTTGTCGAAGTTGAACTGCTGCCGGAAGGCGCGGGCCTGCTGGACGTTGGCGGGCGTGTCGAGCAGGTCGCCGCCCTTCCAGTTCTTCACCCACTGGCTGGCTGTCTCGATGCGCCGGTATTGCCGCCAGACGGCGCGGAGCACCTTGATGAGAAAACCGCCGCTACCCGCCGCCGTGTCGGCGATGGTCAGGTGGGTGATTTGATCCATCAATTTTCCGGCGGTGGCGAAGTCGCCCCGGCCCGCGCCCGCCGCGGCGCAGAGCGGCGTGACCAGCGGGTTGAACAGGCTGTCCACAAGGCTGTCGGCCATCGGCCCGGTGATGCCGGCGGGGGTGTAGTAGATGCCCTCGTCCTTGCGGTTGGCGGCGAGGAACATCTCGTAGCTCTTGCCGAAGATGTCCTCGTTGATGAGGCGGTAGTTGTAGTGAACAATGCCGCGCTTGAAGACGCGGTTCCACTTGTCGAGACCGAGGACGGCTTCCACCTTGTCGGCGAACTTGCGGAGGTTGTCCTCGTCCTTTTCGAGCAACTCCCAGATGGAGCGTTCAAAGAGTTCGGTGTCGTAGTAGTCCTCGAAGAAGGTTTCAAAGTCTTTGAGGAACTGGCGGACAATGCGCGTCGGCCCCTTGGCTTCCCAGCGTTCACGGGCCTTTTCCCAGTCGTCCTGCAACTGCCGGTAGCGGACGAGGGAATGGTCTTCCATCGTCTTGGCGAAGATGATCTGGTTAATGAACTGAATGACGAGTTCATCGTGCTCCTCCGGCTTGGTGAAGCGGATGGGCGCGAAGGCGTGGAACCATTCCTTGAGCTGCTCGAAGAAGCTGCGGTCAAGGTCGGGGCGCGCTTCGCCGTCTTCCTTCTCCCGCAGCACGTCGTGCAGGCTGGATTTTTCGGCGGCGAGCGCGAGGAGTTCGGCGAAGGGAACCTTGGCGAAGGGCACCAACTGCGTCCACACGTCGCGGGCGCTGTAGAGGTAGGCGTCGTGCAGATCGGTCAGGACGAGGTATTCGGCCCGCTTGAGATATTTTTCGACCTGGGGCGTATGGCTGGCGGGCTTTAACACACCGCGCCTGATGCTAGTTCCGCTGTAAACGTGGAAGAGCGGCTTGAGTTCGATGACGATGGAAGACTCCTCGGCGGCATCGAGGACGAAATCCACGAAGCCGTCGCCCACGTTGACCTGGGGAATGAGCGGCTGGTTGAGCACGTCCGCCGCAAGAGCGCGGAACAGGCCCTCGGAAGCGGTCTCCGGCTTGGCCCCTTTCTGAAGCTGAGTCAGATAAGTGTTGATCGGAGCGTAGGCAGACTTAAATCCCGAATCGGGAAGCAGCGGTGTAACGGCAATCTCCGGCAGGTCGCCGAGGATACGGAGTTCCTCGATTATTTGTTCGTGCTTCACGATGCGGAGATTGAACTTCGGCTGCTTCCGCCGCCAGCTACATCCCCATGATCTGATAGCCGCCGTCCACGTAGAGCACCTGGCCGGTGATGGCGGCCGCGCCGTCGCTGGCGAGAAAGACGCCGGTGGAACCGAGTTCCTCGGTCGTGCAACTGCGCTTGAGCGGCGCGTGCTCCTCATAGTGCTTCATCATCGAGCTGAAGCCGCTGATGCCGCGCGCGGCCAGCGTCTGCACCGGCCCGGCGCTGATGCAGTTGACGCGGATTTTCTTGGGGCCGAGATCGTAGGCGAGGTAGCGCGTGCTGGCTTCGAGCGAAGCCTTGGCCACGCCCATGACGTTGTAGTGCGGCACGACTTTTTCCGCGCCGTAATAGGTCATGGCCACGATGCTGCCGCCTTCGGTCATAAGCGGAGCCGCGCCCCGCGCGAGGGCGACGAGCGAGTAGGCGCTGATGTCGTGGGCCACGCGGTAAGCTTCGCGGCTGGTGTTCACGAACTCGCCTTCCAGAGCTTCCTTGGGCGCAAAGGCCACGGAGTGCAGGAGCAGGTGGAGCTGGCCGAACTTTTCACCCACCGTCTTGAAGACGAGATCGATGTCCTCGTCCTTGCTCACGTCGCAGGGCATGAGGAGCGTGTCCGCGCCGAAGGTGCCGGCAAGTTCCTCGACGTTTTCCTTGAGGCGTTCGCCCTGATAGGTGAAGGCGAGACGCGCGCCGGCTTTGTGCCAGGCCTGCGCGATGGCCCAGGCGATGGAGCGTTTGTTGGCGACACCGAAGACGATTCCGAGTTTTCCAGCGAGTAATGACATAAGTTTGTTGAGCGGTAACGTGCCCCCGGCATCTTGCCGGGTTCCAGATTCAAATCAAGTTGCGGCATGAGGCTTTGCCGCCTTCCCGCAAAAGCGCAGCCACAGCAGCCCGGCGAATCCCACCACCAGCAATCCCGCCGGCGTCCAGGTGCTGGCGTTGGGCGCGTGCGGGAAAAAATACGCGCCCGCCGCGCCAATCGCCGGCCCGGCGCAACTCCCTGCACCGATCATCGCCTCGTGAAAGCCGCCGTGCTCGCCCTTCGTGTCGCCCACGTCCATCGAGTAATAGAGCGACGAGTAATAGATGAGTCCGAGCGCGAGACCGAAGGCGACTTGCGCGGCGAGGACCACCCACAGGTTCGCCGCCACCAGCATGGTGGCGAAGCTCGCGGTCATGACGAGGTAGGCCGCGTTCAACCAGCGGAAGCGGTAATGCCAGCCGGGCCACAGCCAGAGCAGGAGGAACGATCCGGTGCGCACGAACAACCACACGGAGCAAAAGATGCCCGCCTGCACCACGCTCAACTGAAGTTTGCCCGCCACCGCCGGAATGACCGCGACGACGGTGTTGATGGCGAGGTAGGCGAATGGGTTCGCCAGCCACGCCATGTTGAGAAAGGTTTTCGGGCTGATGGGCGAACGATGGCGTTCTTGCTCATGCTCCACCGCGTCAGGATCATTCGTGGCCCTCACGGGCCCGGCTGAAGCACTACGCGCGCGGTGCGCCAGCGCCAGCACCCAGAGCAGTTGCACCACATGAATGGCCGCCGCCACCGCGAAAAGCGCGCGGAATGTCCCCGCCTTGATGATCGCGCCGCCCAGAAAATACGCCACCGCGCCCAAGCCTCCCCAGACCAGATTGTAGAGGCCCAGATTGCGCTGGAGGCCGCGCCGCGACTGGCCTTCGCTGACCAATGCTTCGAGCGCGGGCCACGTGAAGGCCATCCCGAACGTGCCAACGAGCAGAATGACCAGATGCACGGGCAAGGTCCGCGCGAAGACGGCGCTGCCAATCATCAGCGCCAGGATCGCGAAACCCACCTGGAGCGCCGTGAGGCAGCCTCGCCGCTGCCCAAAACGGCCACCCACCATTGAGGCGACGCCGTAAGTGAGACCCTGCGCCGCCGCCAGCAGCAGGTTCTCCATCTTCGTGAAACCAAACGTCTGCTCGGTAAAGAAATAGACGTAGTAAAAATAGAGCGTGGTCGCGAAGGAGTTGAGTCCTTCGAGCACGAAAATGGAGTTAATATCCCGGCGTGAGAGCATCGGCGCGCGGAGTGAAGCAGTGAACGGGCGGAGAGTGAAACAGTAATCAGTGAGTCAGCACACAGCACGGCGCGCGCTGGGAGTTACGTGTTGCCTCAAATGATGCCGGGGCATGAAAGGTAGGGCGCGTCGCTCCGCGCGCGCCGGGGTGAGGAGTGAAAGAGGCCACCAGGGCGGACGGTTCGTGCCGACTGCGTTCCTACTCATCGTCCGCTTCTCTCCAATCCGGCGGCGCGCGCGGAGCGACGCGCCCTTGTATCTTGGAAGTGGGTTACTCTCGGTGCGCCTTGTTGGTCCGGGCAGGATTTCTGTCCGGCAAGGTGCCGGC
>JAYVWQ010000123.1:0-3512 GCA_043785945.1 Akkermansia sp. | reverse complement strand
GCGGCCTGCGCCCGCAGCACCGGGTTGGGTTGCAACCCGGCCAGGGCCGGCACGTAGAGCAGCCGGCGCAGCCGGGCGTTGCCCAGTTTGCTCAAGCTGACCCGGCCCCGCAGGCGGCTCTGGGCTTGCGCCGGGCGGGGCGGGGTCCAGGCCCGCGGCTCCTGGGTGCGCCCGAATTCGGCGATGAGCGCGGCGTCGAGGCGGTCGGTTTTGTTGCGGCTCAGCGTGGCCTGGGCATAACGCTGGACGGCCAGGGCTGGAGGATGCTGACGGTGTGGCCGGCGGCGTGGGCGTGGCGGGCCACGGCCCAGCCCTAGGTGCCGGTCGCTTCGAGGCAGAGGTGGAGCGCCCCGGCCTCCGCCGTCCAGGCCAGCAGTTGGGCGTGGCCGGCGGGCGTGTTGGGGACGGGGGTGGTGCGGGGCCGGGGGGGAGCAGGCAGGTGTCGAGCTTCTCTTTGGACACGTCGAAACCCAGGATCGTTTTGGTCGAACTCATATGGTTGATGGTTGGTTAATGTTTGACTGCGGGCCAAGCCGCCGGACGACCGAGCTTGTGAGTCAGGCTTGGGCGAGTGCGGACTCGCCTGGCCTTGGATACGGTTCGGTCTAAAACGACGGTCGTGGAACGAGGCGCCCATCTCCGAACAGGCTCAGAAGGCCTCAGCGCGGACGCGGTGTCGCCTCGTTCCCGGCCCGGAATCATTGGCCCACGATTCCAGACCAACGCCAAGCTACAAGCGCGGACGTCTCGCCCGCGCGCTGCGCCCCACCAGCTTTGGAAACACGCGGGCGGGCTTTGGATTATTCAGACAGCCTCTTAAATATTTTTCTCCGCCCGGTTCTGCTCACAAATCCGGGTTGCGCGGGAACTTTGCGTAAGGCAGGCGCGCGCCCCGGTATTGCAGGTGGTCGCTCCGAATGTGAGTCGGCGGGAGGAAACCCACCGTGCCGGCGGCGGCGATGATGTCGTCCTGTTCGATGCCGTCGCCGCTCACGCCAATCGCGCCAATCAGCACGCCGTTGCGGTAGAGCGGGAAGCCGCCGGGGAAAATGGTGATGCCGTTGGGCACGTTCAGGTTCGGCTCGGTCAGCGCGTTGGTCAGGGACACATGGTTGAGCGGATTCGTCACGCCCACGGGCAGCAACGAGAACCGTTCCTGCAAACTGTAGAGCGGGCCGGGCGGCGTCTTGGCGATGCCGGGCGGGAAGAATTGCTGCGCGAGGAAACCCACTGTGCGCGTGGAAAAGGCGCGGCTGTTGTCCGAGAAGAACAGCGCGGTGCGCGCCTTCTGAGTGGCCACGTCCCAACTGAAAATCGTCGCGTCCGGCGTGCGGATGGTGCCGAGAATGGGCGGCGCAGTGTTGGTCTGGTTCGGATTGCCCACCACGGAGATGAAGTTCTGCGAAGCTTGGCCGCGCGGCAGGCGGATGCCGGCGCGCGTGATCTTCGCCCGGGCCGAGGCTTGGGAAAGGATCTGCCGCACTTCGTTCGAGGAGAGCCGCGCCTGTCCCTGGATGAGACCCGCTGCCGGGTCGTCGATGAGGGGCGCGCGAATCTCGCAGGTCTGCCCGCCAAACGTGCCGGTAGGATAAAATACTTCCGGCGAATTCGTGATGTTGTAGGGCGCAACCGCGCCGCCCACTGTGCCCAGCGGTTGCAGCGTGCCGAGCCGCGTGCCGCCTTTCACGTAGGGCACGCGGATGCCATCGAGCAAAACATGCGAGCCAAAATAAATCTTGTCCGGCTCAAAACCGATCTGCCCGGCCAGCGCCACGTCCTCGTCCACGTCGTAGCGCTGCCGCACTTGGATGTCGGCGAGTTCCGAGAACGGACTGCCCGCGGGTGCCCGCGTGGTCCCAGCCACCCCGACGCCGCCGATGAGCGTGCCATGGCGAAAGAGCGGCACGCCGCCGGGCGAACCGGCGAGACCGGTCAGCGGTGCAGGTCCGGCGACGGCCGCACCATTGATCCCACTCAAGCCGTTCGAGACGTAGCCCGAGTGCGGGTTCTTGAAACGGTTCACGTCGGTGAAGGAGAGATTGGAAAAGTTCACGCCCACGAGCGGGCCATTGGGACGGTTGCGGAAGCCGGGCGGAAAATGTTGCTGCACGATGAAGCCGGCCGTGCGCGAGGTGAAGGCGTGCTGGTCACTGCTCAGGAAAGCGGCCGTGCCCGCCTTGGTGATGGCGTCGAGCACGTCATTGGCGTCAGGCGCACCATTCACGCTCCAGACGCCGAGGATGAAGCCCTCGCGATCCACCACGGCGATGACGGCGTTGGGCGTGATTTGTTGCGCGCGGGAAACAGCCTGCGTGATGACGCGCGCCACTTCGGCGGAGGTCATCTGCGCATGGGCGGACGCGGCCCCGAGGGCGGCCAGCGCGCCGAGCAATTGGAAGAGACGGCGAAGCATGGCGCAATTGTGGCCGGGCTACCGGCGGCGGCAAGCGGCAATTGCAGCGCGCGCTTGCGGGCCAGGCATTTAATGCGAAGGTCTGCCCCGGTGGTCGCCAGCCGAAAATATAATCATGCGGATCAAAACAATTAGCACCCTGGTCTGGACTGCGGCCATCCTCGGCTTCCTCGGCAGCGTGAGATGCCCCGCCGAGACGGCCTACCTTGATGTGCAAAGTTCCAATCAGATCATCACCGTCACCTGGACCAATTTCAGCGAAATCCATCTGCTCGAGAGCACGGACTTGATCACCTGGACCGCCAGCACGCGGCCGTTCATTTATGTGGGCGGACGCAATCGGTTTCGTCTCCCTTCGGGGGTGCCCGCCCGTTTCTACCGCCTGACCGGCCTGACGGGGCCAGCCCCTTGGATCGGATGGGAGTCGGAGTCGGAGCTGGGGCTGGATTTTCTGACCTGGCCCTACCCGACGGCAGGATTCACTTTGCAATCGCGGGACAACGTGGCGGTGGGGGCGTGGACGACGGTGCCCGATGCGCTGACCGTGGCGGGCGGCTACAAGCGATTCCACCAGCCGGACGGGGACAACATCCGATTCTTCCGCCTGTCCCGCCCCCTCAATCATGTGTTGATCACCGGGCAATCCCTCTCGGTGGGGGTCAGTGGGCTGCCGATTCTGAGCGTGAGCCAGCCCTTTCAAAACAAGATGTTCCGCAACCAAGTCACGGATGATCTGGGCAGCCTGGTGCCACTCGTGGAGCGATTCGAGCCGCCGCAAATCCTGGGCGAAACAATAGCGAGCGGTTTTGCCAACTCGGTCAGTGCCTGGGTCGGCGTGGACGAGCACAACCTCCTCGTCAGCAACTGTGGTCGGAGCGGGTATGGGTACAGCCTGTTGAAGCGCGGCACGGATTCGCACACGCAGGGCACCAACCAGATCGCGGCGGGCCGATTGATCGGCCACGATCTGGGCTATCAGTTTCGCGCCGTGTTCGTGGTGCATGGGGAGGGCGACTCCATCAACCAGCAGTATGATGCGAACATTCGTGAATGGCAGGGCGACTTCGCCAGCGCCGTCCGGGATTTGACCGGCCAGTTG
>JAYVWQ010000122.1:0-22460 GCA_043785945.1 Akkermansia sp. | reverse complement strand
ATTTCGAGGCGGCGGTGAAGAAGGTGAAGGAGTTGCAGTCCGCGCCGAAGGCCAGGAAAGCGCCCAAGAAAAAAGGGGATTGAGATGATGCGTCACCGTTACGAACCAACCGACCGCACACCGCCCGGCGAGACATTGCGCGAGACGATGGAAGCCGCTGGCCTGTCGGCGAGCGCGCTGGCCGCACGCGCCGGACTGTCGCCGCGCGAAGTCAGCGCACTGTTGGCGAGCAAGATTCCACTGACGACGAAGACGGCCGCCAAACTGGAAACCACACTCGGCGTCCCGGCGATTTTCTGGCGGAAGCTGGACGAAAACTACCGGGCGGCGGTCAGTCCGACTTGAGCCATGCCTGCCGCCGCGCCCACCACCAATCGCCGCGCCCGGCGTCCGCAAGCGCCCGCGCTGCGTTTCGACCAGCGGCTGGTTTTGAACCAGTGGATTCTCGGCTTGTTCGAGGCGGATTCGTTCATACCGCTGACGGAAGGCTTGCACGACACGGCGCTGGAGGGCGTGGACGAAAACAACGTCTCGCGATTTCATCACGTCATCGCCGCGCGCCTGTTCGAGCGCAAACAACTCTCGCGCGACATTCTGCTCGCCTACGATCAGAACATCGTGCGCCACACGCAGGCCATCAGCGCGCGGCGCAGCGAACCGCTGCGATGGAAGTATTTTCAATACCTCGGCCTGCTGTTCACGGAAATCTACCTCGACCGCTACTTTCGCGACGCGGAGCAATTGTTGAGCGACCTGAACGATCAGGTGGCGGCCTTTAACGCGGACAAAGGCGAGCGCGACCAGATCAAGCCCTACACGGCGGATGACTTGCGGAAGCTGGCGTTCTGGAGCGCGACCGGCTCCGGCAAGACGCTGCTCATGCACGTCAACATTTGCCAATACCGTCACTACCTGAAATTGCACGGACGCGAGCGCGAGTTGAACCGCACGATTTTGCTCACGCCCAACGAGGGGCTTTCGCGCCAGCACTTGACGGAGTTCGAGGCCAGCGGCATCGAGGCGGAAATCTTTTCCAAGGAAAGCGCCGGGCTGTTCGCCGGCCATTCGGTCGAGATTTTGGAAGTGACCAAACTGCAGGAGGAGAGCGGTGATCAAACCGTGGCGGTGGACGCTTTCGAGGGCAACAATCTGGTGCTGGTGGATGAAGGGCATCGCGGCGCGGGCGGCTTCAAATGGAAAAGCAACCGCGACCGCCTGTGCGCGGACGGATTCTCGTTCGAGTATTCCGCCACGTTCAGTCAGGCGCTCAAAGCCGCCAACAAACCGGAACTCACGGAGGAATACGCGCGGTGCGTCCTGTTCGATTACTCCTACAAGTATTTTTACCGCGACGGCTTCGGGAAGGACTACCGGATTCTCAATCTGGCCGACGACCGCGACGAGGAAATACGCCGTCTGTATCTCACAGCCTGCTTGCTGGCGTATTATCAGCAAGTGCGACTTTACGGGGACCGGGTGCGCGACTTCCGGCCTTTCCTGATCGAACGCCCGTTGTGGATTCTCGTCGGCAGCAAAGTCACCGCCGTCCGCATGGAGAACGCCCGCGAGGTTTCCGACGTGGTGGACATGCTGCTATTCCTCGCCGAGTTCATTCAGGGCGGGGCGGATTCCATCGCCCGGCTGCAGCGCCTGCTCTCCGGCAACACCGGCCTGCTGAACACAAATGGCAACGATATTTTCGCCCGCGCTTTCCCGTTCCTCGTCGAGACGGGACTTTCGCCCGCCGAGGTGTTCACCGACATCGTGAGGAATGTATTCAACGCCGCCACGGTCGCCGCGTTGCACGTTGACCACCTGAAAGGCAGCGACGGCGAAATTGCGCTCCGCATCGGCGAGAACGAACCCTTTGGCGTCATCAATGTCGGCGATGCGCCCAAGCTCTGCGATCTGTGCGAGAAGCATCCCGAAAAGTTGAAAGTCGCCGAGCGCCCATTCTCGACTTCCCTGTTCGGCGAGTTGAACAAGCCAGACTCGAAAATCAATCTGCTCATCGGCTCGAAAAAATTCACCGAAGGCTGGAGCAGTTGGCGGGTCAGCACGATGGGGTTGCTGAACGTGGGGCAGACCGAAGGCTCGCAGATCATCCAGTTGTTCGGGCGCGGCGTCCGGCTCCGGGGTTTCAATCACGGGTTGAAACGCAGCGGATTCGTCGAAGAAGCGCGACGCCTCAAGCCCGATCACATCAATCTGCTCGAAACTCTGAATGTGTTCGGCGTGCGCGCGCAGTTCATGCAGCAGTTCAAGGAATACCTGGAGGAAGAAGGACTGCCGCCCAATGACGACCGGATCGAGTTCGTCCTGCCCACGTTCAAAAATCTCGGCGCACAGAAGCTCAAGACCTTGCGCCTGCCGCCGGAAATGGATTTCAAGCGCAACGGCCCGAAGCCCGCGCTTGGCTCGCCGGACGCGGACATGGAAGGCCGGCGCATCACGCTGGACTGGTATCCGAAAATTCAGAGCCGCATCGCGCCCGACCTGACGGCCACGACGGACGTGGCCCCGCGCCACGAAGGAAAGCTGACCCCGGAGCATCTGGCCTTTTTCAACTGGCGGGAAATTGACCGCCAGTTGCAAGAGTTCAAGAACGAGCGCGCCTGGTTCAATCTGAACCTGTCGCCAGATGCCTGCCGCGCCTTGTTGCAAGACCCGAGCTGGTATGTGCTTTTCATCCCGCCACAGGAATTGGAGATCGGCCGCTTTGACCGGATTGCTCGATGGCAGGAAATCGCCGTGGCGCTTCTGAAAAAATACTGCGACATCTTTTTCAAAACGAAAAAGGCCGCGTGGGAAGCGCCGCAACTCCGCTACGAAATTCTCGACGAGAACGACGAGAACTTCGTCACGGAATACCGCTTCCTCATTGACCAATCGGCCCAGGAAATCATCACCAAGCTGAACGAGGTCAAGGAGGCCGTCACGAACAAGCAGTTGAAGCAGATTGAATGGGGCACGTTCCGCTCGATCTGTTTTGGCCCGCACCTTTACCAACCGCTCATCTATCTCGACAGCAACCTCGTGGATGTCCGCCCCGTCGCACTGAACGATGGGGAACGTGATTTCGTCACCGACCTGAAAAAGTTTTACGAGGACGACCGCGCCTTCTTTGAAGGCAAAGAATTGTATCTGCTGCGCAATTTGAGCCGGGGACGCGGCATCGGCTTTTTTGAGGCGGGCAACTTCTACCCGGATTTCATCCTCTGGCTCCTCGTCGGCGGCAGGCAATTTGTCTCCTTCGTTGATCCGAAAGGCATCCGCAACCTCGACGGCGCGGACGACCCAAAGATTTCCTTTTTCCAGACAATCAAGGCGCTGGAAAAACGACTCGCCGATCCGGGCGTGGTGTTGAACTCGTTCATCATTGCGAACACGCGCTTCGAGGAAGTCGCCTTCTGGCTGACGCCAGGCACCGGCAAGAAGATGTCCAAAACCGACTTTGAAACCCGCCACGTCCTGTTTCAAAACGAGGACAAAGCGACCTACATCGGCAACCTCCTGCGCGCGAGCGTGGCGTGAATGAGCAAGCGACCACCACTCAAGACCCTCGATGACTTGCTCGCAGAGGCCGAGCGGTATGCGGGCTGGGCGATGCGAAAGATTGGAAACGTGCCGCCGACGATGATGGGGCTGAGTCCGCGCGGACCGCTTTTCTTCGTGCCGTCGGCCATGACGGACGAACGGGCCAAGGATAATTTTGCCGACATCTCCCGGCTCATTTGCGTAGCCCACGACGCCACCGCCGCCGTGATGA
Organism: Akkermansia sp.; assembly: GCA_043785945.1. Taxonomy (GTDB): domain Bacteria; phylum Verrucomicrobiota; class Verrucomicrobiia; order Limisphaerales; family SIBH01; genus JANNGC01. The sequence continues at coordinate 18,691 of JAYVWQ010000122.1, read as the reverse complement.
TTTTGGAATCCTGGATGAGCACCGCGCCGCCGGGCGGCTCGCTGGACATGACGGAGCGGCCCTCCGAAGCACTTGACCGGCGGGAAGTGGTCATGCTCACCGGAGAGTCGCGCTCGGGGAACAAACACAAGTTGCTGCCCATCATCCGCACCGGGATTGGCGGATTCTTCGGCTTCGGCGAGTTCGACACCATGGCCCCGAACAGCTTTGAAGGACGCTTCGCGCAGATTCTCCCGCCGAAGCGCTCCACGAAGGAAATGCAGACCCAGGCCCGCATGGTCCTCGCCGTCATCGGCATCACGGACGCCAAGCTGCGCAACGACCCGACGCAGAACTGACAGTCATGGTTCGACGAGGTAGCGGGCCATCACGTCGGATTCGCTGCCGCTGAAACACCAGAGCCAGAGCATCGCGATTTTGTTGGCGGCGATGTTGGCGGGGGCGGTTGCGCCGATCCAACGCCAGCCGGCGGGAAAGCTCAGAGTGCGGGTGCTGGCGTCGCTCTTGAGGCGCACCACGAGGTTCCGACTGTTCTGCATGTTGCTCGCGGTGACGGCGAGGTTGCCGGTGAGATTGATGAGCTTCTGGCCGAAGGTCGCGAAGTTCAAATCGACGCTCGCCGCGTAGGGCAGCGTCTCTTGCTGCAACTGAATCCGCCGGGCCATGAAAGTGTCATCGACGATCATCTGGCTGGCGAAGCGTGCCGGATACTGGACGGTGAAACTGTCGGTGTCGCTATCGCCGCCGGTGATGGCGACGCAGGTTTTGATTTCCTGCTGGGACAGGGGTGCGCCGGGATCAAGTTTCACGAAGCCGTCAATCGGCTTGCCGCCCGCCGTGACACCATCGTGAACGACGAGGATTTTCTTGGTGGAATCGAAGGTCACTTCACCGTCCGCGCCGGTGAAGGTGGCGTGCTGGACCGTGGTGCCTCTGCGGATGCGAACTTGTTTGGGCATAAATTTCTCAGGTTAAGGACATGCGGTCTTCAAAGTCCGTGGCGGCGCTCAAGTCACCCCAATCGGCGGACACGGCTGCCGCCGTGAGGTCGCCCCAGTCTTCGTTGAACGAGCGCAGGGTTTGAAAAGTCCAGAGCAGGCCCGTGGCGTCGAGATGTGCGCCGAGCACGTCCCGACGCTGGCCCGTGACAGATTCAATCAGGTAGTCACCCGCTGCCGGTGCGCCGATGACGGCAAGCTCCGCAGCACGCACGAGCGCCTTCTCGTTGCCGGGCTGAAAGGCCACGTTCGCCGAGTCGCTCACGCGATAATTCGTGACGAGGATTTGCACCGAGGCCGTTTGTTCTGTGGCAGCAGTCTGCCCGGTCGCGCTGGAGAACGAGGCGGGCCGGTAGTAGGTCGCACCGCGCACCAGTTCCCCGGCCACGGTGAACAGCAGGTCGAGGCCGCTCTTGAAAGCCTTGGTGAGGTTGAGCGCCATGATCAGGTGCGAATGAGTTTGGCGACGCCGGGATGGAAGCCGAGATACGCGCCATACTTTCCGAGCATGGTTTGCACGAGGCGCGTGACGAGCGGTGGCCGGTCTTTGGCGTCGAACTGGATTTGCAACGCCCCATCGAGGCGCAAGGACTTCACGCCCTCACCGTCCGGGTCATCGGTTCGGTCCTGTTTGAGGAGTTCGCGCGCAAGTTCCGCCGTGGCTCGGACCACGACGGCGGGCACCTTCGTTTCATCCAAATACGCGGCCCGCGCGAGCAGCAGGCCGAGGGTGGGGCCGGCGTCCCCATCCGGGTCGCGACATTCGCGGCGCGGCCATTGCAGGGCTTGCGTGCTGAGACGCTTGTAGCCGTGGAATTGAAACTCCGCGTCGATCAGTCGCGTCGCCATGACCAGGGATTTCTGCTTGTCGGGAGTCGTCGCAGCCGTCCAATCAGCCGCGTAGAGACGGCCTTCATGGTAGGAATCACCATCGGCCACATCAGCATAACAATTAGCAGCAGGGTTCCCGGTGCCATCTTCTTTGATCAGGGTGAGGGACATGCGTCGGTGAAGTTATTTGCCGCCCGCTTTCCCGTCCGGCTCCAGAGGCGGGGCAATGATTTGCAGGCCGAGACCGGCCAGCGTCTGCTCGCCTTTCGCGGCGTCGTTGTGATCGGGCCAGTCCACGAGTTGCGCGCCGGGGTAAGTGGTGAGCATGTCCTTCACGCCGGAGTAATCATCATCGGGCACGAGGCCGGAGCAGACGTAGTGGGTGGCGGGTTCCTGCCCGTCCGCCGAGAGCCGGGTGGTGAAGGTGTGCTCACCGCCGCGCTGGTCGAAACGGGTTTTTGATTCGCCATTGGCGCGCAGGACTTCCGCCGCCGGGATGATGAGGATGACGCGTTTCATCGCAGGAGATGGCGGGTGATGAGATAGTTTTCCATGCGCTGCCGGTCGCTAGTCGTGAGAGACGCGTCGTAGATAAGCACCTCAGCCATGTCACCGAGCCAGCCGTAGGTGTCGTTGCGGGAGCCGATGTAGAGATCACCCACGCTGAGCGGCCCGGCGTCCGTGGCGGAGCTTTGTTTCTCGCCGTTGACATGGAGTTCGAGTTTTTGCGTGGCGACTTCGTAAGTGCCGGTCCAGACCTTCCACAAGCCGCTCAGAACACTGAGTCCGTCCACCTGCACCAGGCCCGATGGAATGAGCAACTGCGCACGCCCTCCGCCATTGTTCTGGCGCAGCTCGTTCTTCTGGTAGTTCGTGACCACGGCCATGCGGTAGGCCGCCACGGCACTGGGGCACAACACGGCGAAAATGCTGTGCCCGTGGTTGCAGGTGAAGCCGCTCATCGTGGGCTTGAACAGGGTGTCGTCAATGCCATCGAAACGCAGCACCGGGCGGCCGTTCAATTGCGCCGCCTTGAAGGTGGGTTGCTTCATGCCCGTGGCCTGCGTCACGTCGTTGCCGCTGCCGGAGAGGTCTGGCCAGAGGGCGACCGGAGTGTTGTCCGCCTGGGCCAGTGCGTCGGCTTTCAGCCAGACCCGCAGGCCGGGAATGGAAGCCGGGTTGAAGCCCGTGGTGCGCCGGTGCGTTTGCACGAGGACGGCGGGAAAGTTTGTAGGCACGCGATGACGCGCCCGTTCACGGTGCGGGAGCAGTTTGTAATGGGCGTGACGCATTGCCTTTCTTTTTCGGAGCCGGACCCGGAGCCGGCGGGGGCGGCTCGGCCAGGACAATCGGCACCGACACCGGTTCAGTCACCGGCGCGAAGGCCACGGGCAAGCGCTCATCGACCGGCAGGAGCGGACGACGCACGCGGCGGATGATGGGAAGCAATTGATTCATCTTGGTGTCCTTCGTGCCTTCGTGGTTCACCTAAATCGCGTTCACCCCGATGGCGACTTGTTTCCAGTTCGTGCCGTCGGAGATGGCGATACACGGCACCGCGCCCGTGCCGCCGACGGACAGATGAATGATGCGACGCGGGAACTTCGCCGCCGTCACGCCAGCGGCGACCGCCGCCGCGACGTTGGTGAAGGTGGGGATTTGAAGCTGTTCGCCGGATCGAAGCTTTTCAAAACTGCGGGGAATTTCTTTGCCCATAAGTTTCTTTCGTAGCAGCCGACGTGAGGAGGCTCTCACTTCCAACGCAGGAGAGGTGAGCCTCCTTACGTCGGCTGCTACAGGATTAGAGGTTGTGCGTCACGGCCACGATGCGGACGTTTTTGTTCTCCCACACGCGCGTCCAGTTCGACGCCGTTTCCAGTTCCGCGTTGGTCGGTGAATCACCGGCGACCGAGGCACTGGTGAACTTCACGCCGCGCGGGTGCAGCACGTAGCGGCGGCGATTGATCAGCACGGTGTCGCTGTCCAGCGGCACGCGGGCGATTTCCACGCCCTCCGTGCCGAAGCCGCCTTGCAGCGGATTGGCGTCGAGCGTGGCCGAACCTTTGGCGAAAGCCCCGCGCCCGAAGAGGTAGGTTGTATAGACCGTGCCATCGGTGCTGCCGGCCCGCGTGGGCAGGTTGTCGTCCACGACCACGCGCCGGCCCTGGAAGGAGCGCAGCATGGACTTGCCCTCGCTGTCCGGCACGAAGTCGATCAGGTCCAGCTTGCGCAAGGCCGCTTCCGTGGCGGAGTGCATGGCTACGGCCGTGAGGCGGTCGGCGCGGTCGCCCAGCTTGGCGCAGGCATCGACGAAGGTGGAACCGTTCAAGCGCGTGGCAGCGGTTTGCGCGGCCAGCGATTCAGAATGAATCGCGAGGAGGTTGCCGGACATGGAAGCCGCCGCGAACATGCCCTTGAGCGAAGACACAATCAGCCCCTCATCAGTGCGCGCCCAATACTCCGCGACCAAATCCACGATGGCCTGCATGGGGTCGTCGCCAGAAATGACTTTGGCGAGGTGGTTCACGCTCCACACTTGGGCATCGTTGTGCAGGCGCGCGATGTCCTGATCGGTGGTGATTTTGTTGACCGTGAGCGTGGCGCTGTCACTGAGAAGCTGCCGCGTGGCAGTCAGGTCCTTCCAGAACGGCATCTTGACCTCGCGCCCGCCCTCGGACGCAATGGCGTCGAACTCGGGAGCGGATTCCACAATGCCGCACTGGCCGAATTGAGCCAGCTCGGCGGTGCGCTCGATGGCGTATTTCTCGAACAGGGTGGGAATGATGATGTCGGCAACGGCGGTTTTCGCCATGATATTTGTCTCCGGTTATGATCCATCAGGCCGAGGCGCGGAGGCGCTCCGCCAGCTTGGGATCAGATTTTTGCAAACGCATTTGCTCGGTCAGATTCCAGTTCTCCTTGGAGAACGGGTTTTTGCCCGAACGGTTGGCACCCCCGCCGGAGGCGTGGCCGACGGCACCGCCGCCAGCCGAGGATTCAAACAAGTGCGGAGCCTCGACAACCTGCCGGGCCACCCACTCGTCGAAAGAAAGCGGTGTCACGCCATCGCGCCCGAAGACGGGCGTCTGGCCGTCGCTCTCGACGGCGCTGATGGCTCCACCAGAAATTTTGAAAACACTCCGCGCTCGCAGCTTGATGTCGGGAATGGCCGAGGCCCGCAGGCCCAGCTTGGTGCCCGCCTCGACGACGTGCCGCTCAATCTGCCCTTCCAGCAGTTGCGCGCTCAGGGACGCCGCCGACTGCTCCGCCGTGAGCGCCCGCTTCTCCATCTCGCCGAGGATTTTCTTGGTGCGATTCTCGACGAGCTTCGCCACCTCGCCGTCCTTGATCAGCTTCTGCTCTTCGAGCTGCGTTTTCTCGGCCAGCAGGGTCTTCACCGAGTCGGGATCGATGCCATCGAATTTTGCGTTCAGCTCGGTGAGCTGCTTTTGCAACGCGACGTTGGTGGTGCGGAACTCGTCCACCTTGCTCTTGTCCACGACGCCCTCGGCATCAAGGAAGAACGCGCCATCGCGCTCGACGTAGAGGGCCGCGTGTTCGGCGGGAAGTTCCGCCTTCGTCTGGTATCGAAATTTCAGAGGCATAATGCGTCGCAAACTTTCGACAGAAAGTTCCCGCACTCATTCAAGAAATCAAGCGCCGGATAGCAACAAAACCGCTTATTCCATTGGCTGAAACGGCGTTTAAGCGCAAGCAAGCGGAGCGGGAGAAAATAGTTTGGAGGCACGGCAAGGAATCGAACTCGAAACGTGGGGTAGGACGGTATTTGTCCCAGCAGCGGCGACATCATCGGGCGTGAACTCAGCACGATTTTTCATCCGCCGCGAAGACGACGAGCCGCGCCGCACACCAGCGGAAAGCCCGTTCCGAAAGTTCGACGCGAAATGTTTGAAGTGCGACAGCTATCAGTTGCGACTCACCAGCGAGTTCGATGAAGACGCGGGAGAAGTGCGGCTCGTGTTGCAATGCGTGAAGTGCAAACAGAAGGAGAGTGTCGCCGCCGCGTAGTTACGCGACAGCCATTTGCGGCTTCGCCAGAAGATTCAGCGGCGGCGGCTCATTCTTGATCAACTCCATTTCCTGCTCGTTCGTTCGCGCGGGCGGGAGGATTTCGCCGGTGCGGAAGTTGTGGAGGAGGGTGTCGCGGCTGATGGCCCCGCACTGCCAGGCCGACACGAGGGCGGCGATTTCGGTGGCGCTCATCATGGACGCCTCAAAGTCTGTGTTGAGTTGGTAGCTGAGGTGCTCCGCCGTCACGTCGCCGGGAGCGGCTTCCGTGGAGTGCCACCAATATACCCAGCGCAGTAATTCGTTGAGCGAGGCGGTGACGGAACTCGCGATGCCGGCGATGATGCTGCTCTCGCCGACCTGCCGGATGGCGAGGGCCTCGGCGCTCTCACTCACGCGCTTCTGGCTTTCGAGCAATCTTGAACCGAGGACGGCCAGCAGCCGCTCGACGCGATCCAAAGCGCGCTCGAAGGTGGACAAGCCATCGCCTTTGAACTCCAGAAAGCTCGCGGTGGCCCCGAGCGTGTCGGTCACCCAGGCCGTTGTTGAGCCGATGCGGAGCTGCGCAGTCTTGTCAAAGCCGGTCACGAACGCTGTCGGGAGGGCGGTGAAGTGGACGCCGTGGCGAAAGTCAGTGTTGAGCCGGTAATGGTCGAGGTTCGCGGACACGAGGTCTTCAATCGGAGACTTGGACACCTCGGGCCGCGAATGAGCCGGGCCGTGGAAAACGAAAGGAATGGCCGGAAGCGGTTTGCCAAGGCGCAGCGGCGTGACCGTGCTGACCAAGCGCCATTCCTGTTCTTTCTTCCGCCCTTTGCCGGGCGCGAGTTGCCACAGTTCCACTTGATAGGTGAAAGAGTTCGCGTCCGTGGACGGGACGAGTTTCAGCACGCGAATTTGCGGAACATCCGCGACGACGAAAGGATCATGGTCCTTTGGCAGGCCGGGAGCGGATTCAGACAGCACGACGAGACTGAGTTTGAGCTGCCCGCCGATGCGCGTCTGCCGCCAGTTCAGGATCGACTCGGCGGCATACGGCGCGAGAAAAGCGCGGCTTTCCTTTTCGCCCTCCCATTCCACCAGCGTCCCGGCACGGCCAAGCGAGACCACATCGGCGATCAGATTCTTGGCATAGCTGTCGAGAGTGGTCGCACGCAGGTCCACGTCGTTGATGAAAGTTTTCAGCGCCGGATGCAGGGCGGCGGATTGGTCAGGAAGTTGCAGCACGGGGTCGCGCCGGAAGATCATGCCCACAAAGCCGGAGACGGTGCGCGAGGCGGCGTTGTAAAAGGAGCCGCGTTCCACGTAGGCGCGAAACTCGTCATCGCTTTGCGAGTCGAGCCGGGCCACATACTTTTCGCCCGCCCGTTTCAGGGCGCGGTCCCCGGCCAGCACATCCCGGATGCGCTGCCAAGGTTCGAGGTTTTCCAAGTAATCAGCGTGCGTCGAATTTACGGGCATAACAGGTTGCAACTTACACTCTCTCATCGGACGTGTCGAATGGGGACCGTGGTTTCAGCCTTTATTTGCAGGGCTAAAGTGCAAGTAATCACATTGGCGTGCATCGACACGAAATGAGGAGTGCGATGGGGAGGGGGGCATTAGGAAGGGGCGGGGTGTTTTTTTAGACGGGGGGTGTGGGGAGTGGGGAAGAGTTTGTTTAGCAGAGTTGAAGGGCAGGAGAAGTGGAGGTTTTTTTGGGGATCGAGTGCGTGGGTGTTGGGGTTGGTTTTTGGTGCGGGAGGGTGAGTGTTTTCTTTGCGGGTTTTTCCTCGGGAATGAGCGTGAGGAATGAGCATGGGTAATGAGCGTGGTTTTTTTCTGCGGTTGTTTTAATGCGCCTCGGCATGGGGGTTTTCTTTTCTTCTCCGATCACGGGTGAATGAGGGTGCGTGGGTGATGCTCTTTTTGCTCGCGGCTTTCCTTTCAATTTCCGTGCGCCTGGGGAAGGAGCGTTCTTTTCAATTCCAGCGTCTCTTCAATTCCGTGCTCGCTGGGGGAAAGCGTCTCTCGCAGCGATGCGCTTTGAACCTTCCATGCGCTTGGCGTAACCAACGCCGCACATCGACAAAGTTACCTCGCGTCTCTCGGGTGCGATGTCAGTTCGCGTCTCGTGCCTCACCGCTCATGGTCCACGCGGCGCGCAACCGGCCCACGCGCTCTCAGGCATGGAGTCGTGGCCGCCGCGCGGAAGCCGACGCTCAGGCCGGGGCGGTCGCTAACGCGACCATGCCCCGGCACCGGCCAGCGGCGTGTCTCAGTTAGGGAGTCTGCTGCCCGCTGGCCTTTCGCTACAGCGCGCGCGGGCTGACCCGTCTCCCCGTTCGAGAGTCGCGGTGGCAATCAACGCGTTTGGGTGGGCGGATGGTTTGGGGCGCGCTGTCGGCTGAGGGGAACTCGGCGCTTCGCGCCTCGCTCGCAATGCGTGGCGTGACGGGCAATTCGAATGCCAGGGGAGGTTCTGCGCCCCGGGGACAAGGCGGGCTCGCGAGGCTCGGAGGGGATTTCAGTTCGCGCGCCACTCGTTGCATCGTTTCGCGCTCAGTAATTCGAGGCGCGCAACCGGCTCACGTCTCCTCAGTCATGGAGTCGTGGCCGCGCGCGGAAGCCGACGCTCATGCCGGGGCGGTCGCTAACGCGACCATGCCCCGGCACCGGGCGGCGTCTCCCTAGTTAGAGAGTCCCTCTCCGCCGCCCTTTCGCTGCCAGCGCGCGCGGACTGCCTCTTCTCCCGTTCGAGAGTCGCCATTCCAATCTACCTGCACGGGTTGGCGGATGGTTCAGGCGCGCTGGCCGGCAGGGACTAAGCTCGGCGCGTTGCGCCTCGGTGGGGAAGGGGCCGGAATCGTGAACACGGCGCGGAGCGTTGCGCTTCTTCGCTCCCAAGTCGCGACCGCTTCACTTTCCACGCCGACCTCACTCGCGGGACGGTGTTCGCCTCACGTGCAGCGACGGCACCCGAGGCTAGGAGCGGCCTCGCGCTGCGCGACGGGCCGGGAGAGGAGGCGTCGTGAGCACGGCTCCGTGCCATCGCCGACCGCACGACGCGGGACCAGATTGCGCTTCGAGTGCTTCGTCTCGTGCCTGCGACATCACACGAAGCTGGGGCGGCTGGCACTTCGCGCCGCCGCACGAAGGCACCGACAGACAGCACGCCACGGCGAACGGTCGCTCCGGCTACGATGCTCATGCTTCCGCGTCTGGGCCTGCACTAGCCCGTTCGTCGTGACGCTCAGACTGTCGGCGCGGGGTGGGCCTGACTCCGTCCGTTCAGCTTCCTGCACTCCACTCCGTTAGGCAGCCGGGCCGCGAACCGCTCCACGGCCTTGCTGCTCCACTGCGTTCCGTTCCGGTCGCAGAGCCGGCGGAGACAGGCGGGGGCGATGCTCGCCTGGCTCGCACGCTGCGCGTGTCGAGAGCGAGGCTGTTCAAAGGGGAAGGTCCGCGACTCCGCTGATTTCGGAAGCGCTCTGGCGGCGGATGGCATGGCGGCACGGCCAGACGCTACGGTGCTCGCTCGTTCCTCGCTGCGCGCCTGGGCGCTGGCCTTGCTGTTCTCTCAGGCACAAGAGCTGTTATGTTCACTTTCGCCCCAGCACCGGCACCCGCTGCGCAGGACCCCCGGTGCCGGGTCCCCGCCGTCTCCCGCCTAACCCGCCGACCCATCCGACGGCCCGATTAAGCGATACATAACAGCGTCTTGTGCCCAAAAGAACGGCGAGACTGGCACGGTGGCCTGCTATCCCGACCTCGCGCTCGTCGGGGGCAGGCACCGCGCCAGTCTCGCCCGGCAGCCGGCACGCCATCCGCCTTGGGCCAGAAGCGGGTGAGCGAGTGGGAGCGGAGTCGCATCCCTCAGACCCCCGCCCCTCCCATTGCTCGCCCCTCCCATCCCCGAGGGGCTGCGCGAGAATGCGGTGAAGATGTTTTTAGGCTTTTTTGCGCGGCGCTGAGTGCCGTCCGATCCCATCGCCCTCCGGTGAGCGCACCAATTCGTGGCGTCCTTGGCCGGTGCCCTCTGAAGACCACTCCCAGCCGGAAGCCACGAAGGCGCTCAACCAAGAACGAAGGGCGATGGGAACGGGACGGCAATCATCAAAAAAAACCTAAAAAATGAAAACCAAATCACAAAATACCAAGTCAGCGCCAGGGCTCCGAGTCCAGTCCAGCAATCATCAAGCGGCACCGGCAGCGGGAGCAGCGACACCGGCAGCACCGGCAGAGCAGTCGGGTTTGCTTCACATTGACCACGAGCAGCGGAAGGCTAATCGCCAGTTGCCCACCGAACAGGTTTTGGATCTGTTGCAGCGGCGTTTGCGTCGGGCTTACGAGCTTGCGGAGATTGTCGGCCAGTGGGTTTGGGTTCAGTTCAGCGAGCGGCAGCCCCGCGAGATTACCGCCGAGCTTTCCCAGCTTGGCTTTCATTGGAACAACCAGCGGCAGGCTTGGCAGCACCCTTGCGGTCACTTCACCACCGGCACACCCCGCGACCCGCGCGCCATCTACGGCAGCCGCTTTGCGGCGGATTCACAGGCCGCTTGATTCACTGGAGACATTCACCATGAGAAGCACCCGCCGACGCCTTCTGATTCCACAGCACGAGTTTGGTTTCACGCCCGACACGTTCCGTTTGATGCAGGACACAGCGGCGGACGGAGAGCGTATGGACCGCGAGCGTGCCGAGCTTGACCAAGCCCGGTGCCTCGCGGACGCGGCGCAGAACCTTCTCTTTTCCCACAAGGACACATCCCATGATTGAAAACCAAGACCACGACGCGGAGCCTTTCGGCCCCGTCATCTACAGTTACACCCGCGCTCAGGCTGTCGCCGATGGCGTGCAAGTTGATGTCAGCAAGACCGCGCGCGAGGCGGGGATTTCCTTCCCCGTGTTTCTCACGCGCACGGTGTTTGATTCCTTCGTGGCCGTGCCGCCGGGCGTGACCGCCCAGGACGAGGCGGGGCGGCTTTGGGATATTCTATGGATGCTGCGTTTCGCCATCGTGCGGGCGCGGCCCGGTGTGCAGCGGATTCCGGTTGCGCTCTACGTTCGGCAGTCGAACAGCAAGCGTCCGCAGTTGATCAAATTGGTTGCCACTTGCGGCCCGCTCGACATCGACGACCCACAGCCTGCGATCACGGTGATGATGCCGGATGAGGATTGACCGACCACGGAAGCGCGACGGCTGAGATTCAAACTCTCAGCCGTTTTTCTTTTCCGCTGGACCTCACGCCGGCCCAGACCCGCGCCAGCGGCCACGGGCCTCTGGACTCCGCTCCGTCGCGCGCCAACCGAAGCGCCGTTCTATTCCGTGAACTCCACAGACCGCCGCGAATGGCCGCTGGCGCAGCCAGGCGCGCGACCCACCCATCCCCATGCTTGCCCCTTCCCACGCCCAAGGGGCGGCGCTTCGGCCCTTGGCCCTTGACTCCGCGCAGCCCAGCGAGACTCTCCATCTTCGTAATGCTCAAAATCACTGATTACTACGAACGCCTTGAGGTGGTCGGCATCCAGTTTCGTTTCGTGCGCTTTGCGATTGCGGAACTCCCGAAGAGCAAACGGCAGCGCTTCTTTGACTCGCTGAGGAGTGAGGAGATTGCGCGAACCGAGCAGGGTTTCGAACGGCTTAAATCCCTTCAAACCGGTGAACTTTCCGACTTCGAGTTAGTACGCGAACTGGTGTTGAAAAACGTGGAGCAACAAGTCAGGAAGAAATTTTCTCGCAAGAACCAAAGATTTTATGACGAGTTCATCGAAGACGGACTGAACGCATCTGAACTCCTCATCAGGGTCGCCCATTTTGAAGCATTCATGAAGGACATCCACCTTGAAGTTCTCCGAGCCAAACCCAGCCTTCTTGGCACCATCCGCCCTGCCCGACAGGTGAAGTTCGAAGATGTGTTCAGAGAAGGCGGCACGCTAGCCGACATTCAGACCCAAGAGTTTATCAAGGAGGTTAAAGAGGTGGATGGCAAGCGGGTTAAAGAGCGCGCAGATTATTTCGAGAAACACCTGCTCCTGCGTTGGTGTGACGCGACCACGCTTGAGTTCCTCAAGGAGATTCTTGATGTCCGCAATGAGATTTCTCATCAGAACCCAAGCCGCCCTGTCAAAAAGGAAGACTTGGAAAAAGCAACGGACATCTTGCGGAAGATTCCGGGCACCTGTGTCTCGCAAGCGGAGAAGATTTACAAAGGTCATTTCAAGTAAGCTTTACCGTCCGCTCACACCCCACTCAATTTTTTCATCACCAGCCCGCGCGCCTTCGTCGCCACCAGATAACGGCAGCAATCCGCCGCGTCATCGCCGCCGATGCCTTCCTCGTCGGCATCGACCTTCAACACGTCCTCGGGCCGGTGCGGGTCGTGTTGGAGTATCGGGAGACACTCCAGCAGGCGCGCGCAGCGGCGGTGAATGAACATGGTGGGGCGGATGCCCGCGTCCGGGTCGCCGAGCCGTTGCAGGATTTCCGCCCAGCCGTTGATCCGGTCGCTGTTGGCCACGCGCAGGGTCAGGCCGAGCTTGGCGTATTGCGCGGCCACGGTGGAGCCGTCGCTCTGCCGGCTGAACACGTCCGCGCCGGCCACGAAACGGCGCAGGTCCGCGACCGCGAGCGGGCGGCGGTTGGTTCCCGCGCCGACCGAGTGACGCGCGAGCATGGCCTTGATGCCGGCGGCGTGACGTTGCGGCAGCCAGAGCCGCTCTGCATGTTCATCCACGATGAAAATGTTGCCGTCGCCATCGGTGCAGCCGAGCAGGCACACGGTGTAGTGCGTGAAACCGTAATCGAGAGCGCAAAACCATTCCCGCGCGCGCGTGTCGTCGAAGTCCTCGATGACGTGGGCCTCGCGGCGGAAGACGGTGAAGAACTGGCCTGCGGCTATATCCCAGTCGCCAAGAAACCACGCTTTTTTCTGCCAGCCGGTGAGGTTTTCCAAGACCTTGGTGTATTCCGCGTTGTTGAAATGATTGTCGCCGACGCGCGCCGGGATGAATCGCGTCTCGCGCTCCTCGCCTTTGAGGTGCGGCTGGATGAATTTCGCTCGATACCACGCGTGGCCGATGCCGCCGGGATTCGTGGTCGAGTAAATGCGCGGGCGCCAATTGGGTTTCGACGTGCGGCAACAGGTGGAGATGTCTTGATGCTTGCGCGAGGTGAGCGTGGTCCCTTCTTCTATCCCTACGGTATCGTACTCAAGCCCGAGGTAAGCATCGATGTCGGAGGGCGACTGGAAATGTCCCGCGATGATGCGCGAGCCGTTCGGGAAGGTGAGCCGGCCACGATAGGCCGAGTACTCATGCGGCATCCGGCCGAAGAGACGGCGCGTGAGATCCTCGAAGTTCTCCATGTTGGCCTTGCCCACCTTGCGGAGCAGAAGGCATTTCAGCCCAGGGACGCGCTGACAGTCGTCCGCGCCCATCTGCGCGAGGAGCCAGTGACTCTTCCCGCCACCTCTTGCGCCACCGTAGCCCACCGCGGTGGGGCCGTTGGGATGGTCGCAGAGCCGGGCGGCGGCGCTCGCGGCGAGCTGGCGCGGCTGGAGGATGATGCCCGCCCTCACGAAACGCTGCATCTGGTCGCGAGGGCATCCGGCGGCCTGCCCCGAGGCGAGGTGCTGTTCGAGCTGCATCATCGGCCGCCCTCCGACAGCGGCAAGGGCAGGGGAGGGACTTCCTCGATGTCCGTGGCCGGCCCGTAAACCTTATTCAGCGCCGCCGTCAGCGCGATTTCAATCGGCCCTCCATCCAGTCCCGTGATCTCCGTCCGGTCCGTGGCCATGCCCGAGGCCAGCCGCCCGAGCCGCGACGCCACTTCGAGAATGCGGCTGATGTCCGCGAGGTTCGCATAGACCGTTTCCTTCGCCATGAACGCGTCCAGCGCCTTCTCTGCCGCCGCGATGGCCTTCTCGTGCAAGGCCCATTCCCGGTCGCGCACCCGCTCCTGACGAGCGAGCCACTCCGCCGACTTGCCCCGCGCCACCGCCTCGATTGCCTCCCTCTCGATGCGGGCCAGGTGCGCCGCCTGCGCCTGCACCCGCGCTGGCCAGTCGTAGCGCGCCGACCACCTTTTCAAAAGCTGTCCACTCTTGGACAACTTTCGGGCCACCGACGCCAGCGACCGCTCCGGCCCGAGGTTCAGGTATTCCGAGAACGCGGCAAACGCCTTCGCGCTCTCTTTTGGCAGTTGTTCAAAGGGGTGTGGCATAGGTTCAAACTTGTGAGCGATACCGGAACCGCGAGGCCTTGTTGCTTGTGGGGCCGCCCTGCGTGACGACCTCGATGACCTTGGACCGTCTCAACCCGGCCAGCCAAAACGCCGCGTTGGCGTGGGTGCTGTGTCCGAACAGTTTTTGTACCGTCCGCACGGAGAGAAAGAACGGCCCTTGGCCGCAAAGCTTTTGCAGTTCAAAGCACAGCCCGACCAGCAGGCGGACTTCGCGACTCTCGAACTGCGCGGCTTCGGGCGGCGGCGGATTTTTCAGGGCCAGTTCCCACGCTGCTCTTACGACGTTGATCCCAAGGGGGTGCAGCGCGTTCTCGTAGCCTTCCAAGAACTCGAACCAGTAGGCATCTCGACTTTGCCGGTCCCGCAAAAACTCCGCTGACTTTTTGTACCACTTGTCAAAAGCCAACCGCAGTTCCGCATCGCTGAACACAGTTCCCCGACTGATTTCCAAGGACTTGATGGCCCGAGCCAGGGTGAAAAGAAGGTGGTGATTCTGATGTTTGTCAGTGGGAAGCGCGAGTTCCACCGCATGATCTAGATTTGTCACAACGGCGTTGGAGGAGGACGAAAAACCCTTACCGCTTCTGTCCGCCTCTGTTTTCTCTGTTTCCTCTGAAAGCTCTGTCAACTCTGTCTGCTCTGTATAGTGAGGTGACCCGGACAAAGTCGGAGTCATTCCAGGCAGCCAAGTAATCTCCGACATCGAAATCACGAGCGGGCGCACTTTCTCCACGATGGCGTAGCTCATTCCGTCCGGGTGCTGGCCGTGAATGATCGTCTGGCCGCCGGTGGACCGAAATTCGCCCCAGGGCTGGCCATGCCGTTTCAACTTCGTGAGCGGGGGATACGCGCCGGTGATCTGCCACCACAGGTTGCAACCACGCGAACCTCTTGAGCGCAGCGTCCGGCTGATGCGTTCGTTGACCTGCATGAATTCTTCCGCCTCCTCGTCGGAATCAATGTCGAGGCTGCAAAGCCCGCTGGACACGCGGCCCAGCGCCACGCCGATGTTGCCTTCACCCAGGCGTCGCAGATAACCCGGATCGCTCATCGCCTCGACGGTCAGATGTTTCCAACGCCGCTTGTCGCCCTTCATGCCCCACGGCCACGACAGCAGCAGGACATCGGGGCCGAGCAGGTGAATCAATTCTTGAACTTGTGGCGCAGCGTTCATGTAACCCTCTTGGTAACTCAGCCGTCCGTCTGAACGCGCACCGAAGCCGTCCGATGCCGCACAAGGTTCTTGCTGACTAGCGCGGCCCGCACCATTTCCACATTGTAGAAAATTAGATGTCCAATGCGAAAAAAAGGGATATTTTTCAATTTTTGTTGCGTGCGCAGCCATCGGAGACTTGGTCGAGTCTCGGGCTCCCATATCGCTTCGAGCAACTGAGGGGCGTTCACTAGTTTTCCTGTGAGAGTCAATTCATTCATCGCCATGCAGTTTGAAGCCTCGTCAGGATTCGGCATTATTGGCTGGCCTCGTTACAACAGTTTCCCAGCACTGCAAAGAAACGCCCTGTTCACAGGGTTTTTTGATGATGATGGAGCGGACGGTTTGGAAGTAGGGGGCGGACTACGGGAGATTTACGCCAGATCGGCGAACGATTCGCCGGCTGCGGCCCTGAAGAAGCCGATGGCCGCCAACTCCGCAGATTGGTCGTTCCAGTGAGCAAGGTTTTTGTCGAGTCGGCCCGCCGTCTCGTCCAATTCTTTCAACCACGTTTCGGCGCTACGCTGCGCGTTATGAAGCGCGTGGTAGTTAGGACTGTGGCCCAGCAAGAACACCCCTTCGGGGGTGTTTTTTCCAAGCGGCCGACCGGCTGTCACCACGTCACGCGCCGCAAGTCCAAGCCACGGATCTTTCCGCCGCGCGCTCCGCTTCGGTTTCACCGGAGAGGGCAAATCTCGTTTCGGGTTGAACACATTTCGCACGACTTTCTCCCGAATTGGAAAACCCCTCTCATCAATCTCAATTCTGTCGGTCCCATCCGGGTTGCGCGGAAACCGGGTCGTTTCGATGGTCAGGGTTTCCCAAAACGCTACACACTGCGGGTGCCATTTCTTGAATGACTTCAGTTGGGTGTGGAATGCCGCCCGGACTGTGGCGGGATTGTGCCGGGCTGAAACCATGAAAATCGCCCTCGGAGGGTCGTCGGATGGAATGAGAGCCTGTTCACTCGCCTTCACGCGGACATTGGCATCACGAAACTCAGGCGTCCAAAATTCCACCGGAGTTCCGTCGTCTGGATTCCATCGGACAGCCAACCGTGCATTATCCTTGGCGACTCTGGCCCAATACAATGCGTCCATTTTTTGGCCTGAGACAGGTGGTCTTGTCCCGAGCCATCGCAACATCGCAGCGTCAAAAGATTCGAGCAGAGCATCACGCCCGCCGCGCGTGTCAAAGATGACGCAAACACACTGGCCGGGAGTGGCCAGCGGGAGACCTCGAAACATCTCCGTGTCCTCGATCTGGCCCAGCGCGTGCGCGGTCGGCCTGTCCCGAACCAGCTTCACTTGCCCTGATGCGTCCCTGACTAGTCGCACCATTCCAACGCTCACGCATGGCTTTTCTGCAACCTGCCGGGGCAACACGTATTCCTCATTCACCTTCAACGCCACGCCTTCGCCGACAAGGATACCGCGCGCCGTCAGCCGTTGCCATTGCTCAAGCTCCAGCCAATTCAAATTCGGGTGGAAACCCTTCATCATAAAGTCGAAGTAAGGCTGTCCCAGCGCCTCGCGTGATCTTTGGAACAGGTGCGAGTGCTGAAAAGCCCCGGCGAGCGTGGGCGTGCCCTCGTGTTGAAGCAGTGGAACCGTCTCCTTGCTGAACTTGCGCCAGAGTGCGGGATACGAGCGGGTCCGCCGGACCGTTTCCCACGCCAGCGACGCCTCGCACTTTTCTGAAACTTGGGCCGGATCAAACCACCACCACGAGCGAAGAAATCGCTTTTGCTCCAAGCTGGTCATCGCCGGCGTCTTCACGCTGCGGTTCGGAGGGGAATCACGTCCGGCAGGACGGGCAGCGCTTCCCCGGCGGCCACCTGCGCGACGTTCTTCGGGGTGATGCTGAACCACAGAACCGCGTCCCGCTCCTTGAATTTCACCTTGCGGTAGTTGTCCCGGATCACCTTCGGCGAATTGCCGCTCTCATCCGCCACGCGCGGCACATCCCGGCACTCGGCAATTCGCGCGCTGATGCACGTGTGCCGGAGCGCGTTCTTCTTCCATGGCAGCCCGGCCGCCTCGGCGACCTTCTGCCAGTGCTTGGCGATTTGCTTTTCCGAGAATGGGCAGACCTTGCCTTTGTCCTTGCGGTAAAGCTCCAGCCAGGCGCGTAGGTTGGCCTTCATGGGCGTCGCCCGGTCCGCCTCGCCCTCCTCGCCGTTCTTCGTGATGTCCGAGGCGATGACAATTTGCGGCTCCGGTTTGGAATTCCGCCCATCATCATCGAAGTCGATGGCTTCCCAGTCGATGCGTGAAATCTCCGAAGTCCGCATTTGCGCGAACGCGCCAAGGGCCAAGGACGGAATCATGCGCGGGTCGGACTCCTGTGCGCCGATCAACAGCTTTGCCATCTCCTGCGGAGTGTAGGTCGAAATCTTGCCAAACTTGCGACCGGAGTATTTCTGCACCCCTTCCAGCAGGTCCGTGCCCTTCGCCAAGTAGCCGTGCAGCACGAGCCACCGGGAAAAGTATCCAAGCACGTCGCGATGATTCTTTTTCGATTTCTCACTCAGCGACATCGCGGACAGGTATTGGGAGACGACGGTCGGCGTGAGTGTGTGAACGTCGGCGACGATGTTTTCCTCAAACCGATCCAACACGCCGGCAATCTGTTTCCGGCGCACGTCTGATTTCCCATCGGCCTTCGACTGGTCCTTGAGCTTCTGAACGGCATCGGCCACAGAAATGCGCGGCAGCGCGACGGCGTTGCGTTTCATCCAATCGCGCGCGGCTTCCGCAGGTGTTGCGCGTCCGGCGAGGATCTGGAGAACCTCGGCGTGATCCATCGCCGCTTTGTCCAACCGCAGACCCGGAGGCAGTGCATCGCGGGCGCGAAGATAGGCGTGGGCGTCCGTGGACGTGAGTTGCAGGACATCCGCTTGCCCCTCAGTGATTCTATCCACGGCGTCGCTGGCGGCTTGGCGCGCATCGGCCAGCGTCGAACGCCAGACCAGCTTGCGCTTGCCGTTCACGCGATAATCGCAAACGAAGTACTCCGTGCCGTCCTTCATCGTGGGTCGGATGCGGACGGTGATCCCGTTGCGTTTGAACTCTTGAGAGGCTTTCGTTGCATCAGCTTTCATTGCGCTGCAACGATAGAATACGGATAGAAGTTTGTCCAGAACCTAATACACCAAGGAAAATGGTCGGGGCGGTGAGATTCGAACTCACGACCTCTTGTACCCGAAACAAGCGCGCTACCAGGCTACGCTACGCCCCGACTTGAGCGGCGCAGAAAATGCCTTGTTCCAATCTGATTGCAACTGATTTCTCCACGAGTGTCGGCGGGAGTTCAAAAGGGGATTTCTGCGCGAGTTCAAAAGGAGACAGAGTTTAGAGTGAGTATTTTCCGAGGATTTCTGGCCAGTGGTTGAG
>JAYVWQ010000121.1:0-28682 GCA_043785945.1 Akkermansia sp. | reverse complement strand
ACCCTGATCGTGTTGAGCGGGAAGCTGGCAGCCGTGGGTTTGGGCAGAGTCATTGCTCGCTCAAAAAAAAGGCGCGGATGAAAACATCCGCGCCTTGCTTTGAAATGATTCGGTCTGGCCTAGCTGTGAGTCCGGCGCTTGACCTTCAACTGCGCCAGCGAATGAGCGAGCGCGGCGCTCACCATCGCCGTCTCTTCGTCATCCAGCTTCTCGGCGAGGCGGGCTTCGGCGCGCTTGCGGGCTTCCTCGGCTTTCACCTCGTCGATGTTCTCGGCCTTGATCGCCATGTCGGTGAGAATCGCCACGCGTTCGCCGGTGATTTCCACAAAGCCATCGCCCACGGCCACCCATTCATCGCGGCCCTGGCGGCGCGCGGTCACTTCGCCGGCGGCGACTTGCGTCATCAGCGCGACGTGATTGGGGTAGATGCCCATCTCACCTTCGCTGGCGGGCAGCGTCACCATCTCGACGTCCTCGGAGTAGGTCACGCCTTCGGGCGTCACGATTTCCAGTTTGAGCGTGTTGGCCATGTTTGGTTGAGAGTTGAAAGTTGAGTGTTGAGAGCCGGAGCTTCTGGCTCCAACGCGTAACCTGAGTCGCTCAAGCTTCGTTGATCTCGTCGATGCCGCCCTTCATGTAGAAGTTGCCTTCGCCGACGGCGTCGTGCTTGCCTTCGAGGATTTCCTTGAAGGCGCGCACGGTGTCCGCCACGGGCACCTGCTTGCCGGGGCGGCCGGTGAACTGCTCGGCCACCGTGAACGGCTGGCTGAGGAACTTCTGAATCTTGCGCGCACGGAACACGCTCGTCTTGTCCTCGGCGGAAAGCTCGTCCATGCCCAAAATCGCGATGATGTCCTGCAAGTCCTTGTAGCGCTGGAGCACCTTCTGCACGCCACGGGCCACGTCGTAGTGTTCCTGTCCGACGATTTCCGGCGAGAGCGCACGGGAGTTCGAAGCGAGCGGATCGACGGCCGGGAAAATGCCCAGCTCGGCGATGGAGCGTTCGAGCACGATGGTCGCGTCCAAGTGCGCGAACGTGGTGGCCGGCGCGGGGTCGGTCAAATCGTCGGCGGGCACATACACAGCCTGGAAGCTGGTGATGGAACCGTTCTTGGTCGAGGTGATGCGTTCCTGGAGGTCGCCCATTTCCGCCGCGAGAGTCGGCTGGTAACCGACGGCGCTGGGCGTGCGGCCGAGGAGCGCGGACACTTCGGAGCCGGCCTGCGAGAAACGGAAGACGTTATCGACGAACAGGAGCACATCCTGATTCTTTTCGTCGCGAAAATACTCGGTCACGGCGAGCGCGGAAAGCGCCACGCGGAGACGCGCGCCCGGAGGTTCGTTCATCTGGCCATAGACCAGTCCAATGCGGGAGCCAGGCTCGATGATGGGCAAGCCATTTTCACCGATCACCGGGTGGCCCTTGTCGTCTTTCTTGGTCTTGATGACGCCGGCCTCGATCATTTCGTTGTAGAGATCGTTGCCTTCACGCGTGCGTTCGCCGACACCCGCGAACATCGAGATGCCGCCGTGCAGCTTCGCGATGTTGTTAATCAGCTCCATGATAACAACCGTTTTTCCAACGCCGGCACCACCGAAGGCACCAACCTTGCCGCCCTTCAAGAACGGGCAGATCAAATCGATGACCTTGATGCCAGTGGTGAGCAACTGCGGCGAAGTGGACTGATCCACGAGCGGCGGGGCTTGGCGGTGAATCGGGTTATACTTGTCGGCCTTCACCGGACCTTGTTCGTCCACGGGATCGCCGGTGACGTTGAAGATGCGGCCCATGACCGCCTCGCCGACCGGCATGGAGATAGGCCCGCCGGCGTCGATCACTTCCTGGCCGCGGCTCAAGCCCTCGGTGCCAGACATGGCGATGGCGCGCACCCAGTTGTCGCCAAGATGCTGCTGCACTTCGAGCGTGAGCTTGGTCAGGGTGCCACCGGGCGGGGTAAATTCGATCTTGAGCGCGTTGAAGAGGGCCGGCAACTGAGCCGGAAACTCCACGTCCACGACGGGACCGATGACTTGAACGATTTTGCCTTTGTTCATTTTCGTAATTGCTTAACTCATCGCCATGGCGGCGCTGGTGATTTCCAAAAGTTCGCGGGTGATGTTGGCCTGGCGCAGCTTGTTGTATTCGAGCGTCAGGTCTTTGATCATCTGTTTGGCGTTGTCGGTCGCGCTCTTCATCGCGACCATGCGCGCACTGTGCTCGGACGCCTTGGCCTCGAGCAGAAATTGATAGACCTGAAAGTTCAGGTAATGCGGGAGGAGGCTGTTCATCACGACCTCGGCACCCGGCTCGAAGAGGTATTCCGTGGTGCTCTTCTCCAAGGATTTGCCAACGCTCTCGCCCTGCACGTCGGCGTCCAGCGCGGTGATTTCGCCGATGGGCAAGAGCTGCCGGACTTCCGGCTTCTGCGTCATGGTGTTGATGAAATTCGTGTAGAGCACGTCCACCTGATCCACTTTGCCGCTGGCGAAAAGCTCCTGGGCGAATTTGGAAATGGCGCGCGCCTCGGCAAAAGCCGGGTTGTCCTTGTAGGTGAACTCCGCCGCCAGTTCGCGCTTGGTGCGCGCGACAAACTGCGACGCCTTGCGACCTGCCGTAACATGCACGGTGGTGGCCTTGTCGTACTTCGCCGCCTCGCGGAGCAGGTTCGTGTTCAACCCGCCGCACAGTCCCTTGTCCGTGCTGATGATGATGAGCGCGCGCTTTTTGACCTCGCGCACTTCGAGCAACGGATTGGAGAAGTCGCCCGCGCCCTCTGACACTGCGGAGAGCACGTTGTTCATCAGCTTGGCGTAGGGCCGGCCCGAGATCGCGGCCTGCTGCGCCTTCCGCATCTTGGCGGAAGCGACCATCTGCATCGCCTTGGTGATTTGGGCGGTGTTCTTGACCGACTTGATGCGCCGGCGAATATCGCGTGTGCTGGGCATGGTTATCTTTTACGGGAAATTTTGTACCGGTACGGCGGCGCTTCCTCGCGCATGTGAAATCCCATCTCCCGCTTGGGCGGTTCCTCGGCCGGGGCGTCGAGCAGTTTGCGAATGGCCGTAATCAAATCAGCAATCACGGCGTCATGTCCGCCAACGCGTTCTTCCAAAGCCGCCAGTTTGAGTGCGAGTTGCTTGTTGCCCAGCAGCACCTCTCGCATCTGGACGAAAGCGCGGACGACAAAGACGCTCATCTCCACCGCTCGCTCGCTGTTTAAGTGTGCCGCAAGCATGATCGCGCCGTGCTCCGTGAAAACCCACGGCAGTTTGCGTCGTCCGCCACGACCTTTCTTTGATATCGCAAATTGCGATATCAAAGCCGTGAACTCATCTTGCGTCAGTTGGAAGGCGAAATCCGCAGGGAATCGCTGCCGGTTGCGCTTGAACTGCTCGTTCAAACGCATTGTCGGGACGCCGTAGATGGCCGCCAAATCCGAATCCAGCATAACGCGCTGCCCGCGAATGAGATGGATTTCTGAATCCACTCCTTCGACCTGCGTCATTGCTGCTTCGTTGGCCATAAACATTTGTCGTGGTGTTGCGGTCACAAATTGTGACCGCACCTTAAGCTTACCGATACGTCTGTTTGAATTCCGTAAGCGCGGCCTTCATCTCCGCAGCCAGCGCGTCGCTGAAAGCCTTCTCCGCACGAATCTTGCCCATGAGTTCCGTTTTCCGGGTGCTGAGGAAGTCGGTCATCTTGGCCTGGAAATCCTTCACCTTCTCGACCGGCACGTCGTCGAGGATGTTGTTCTGCATGGCCCAGAGAATCGCGGCCTGCACTTCGACCGGGAACGGGTTGTATTGGTTCTGCTTGAACAGCTCGACGATGCGCTTGCCGCGTTCGAGCTGCGCTTGCGTCTTGGCGTCGAGGTCGGAACCGAACTGGGCGAAGGCCGCGAGTTCGCGGAACTGCGCGAGGTCGAGTTTGATTTTGCCGGCGACCTGTTTCATCGCCTTGATCTGCGCGGCGGAACCGACGCGGCTCACCGAGAGACCGACGGAAATCGCGGGGCGGATGCCTTGGTAGAACAAATCCGTTTCGAGGTAAATCTGACCGTCCGTGATAGAAATCACGTTCGTCGGAATGTAGGCCGACACGTCGCCCGCCTGCGTCTCAATGATCGGCAGCGCGGTGAGCGAGCCGTTGCCGTATCTCTCTGACACCCGCGCCGAGCGTTCGAGCAAACGGCTGTGGAGATAGAATACGTCGCCGGGATACGCTTCGCGGCCGGACGGACGCTTGAGGATGAGTGAGACCTGGCGATAAGCAACGGCCTGCTTGGAGAGATCGTCGAAGATGATGAGCGCATCCATGCCATTATCCATGAACCATTCGCCCATGGACGCACCGGCGAACGGCGCGAGGTATTGGTTGGCCGCGGAGTCGGAAGCCGAGGCCACCACCACGATGGAGTAAGGCAGCGCACCTTCCTTCTCCAGCGTCGCGATGACGCGGGCCACGCTGGACTGCTTCTGGCCGACCGCGACGTAAATGCTATAGACCGGGCGGAATCCTTTTTCCTTGGCGGCTTCACTCTGGTTGATGCGCGCCTGATTGATCATCGCATCCACGCCGATCGTGGTCTTGCCCGTGGAGCGGTCGCCAATGATCAGTTCACGCTGGCCGCGGCCAATCGGAATCATCGCGTCAATCGCCATGATGCCGGTCTGCAAAGGCTGGCTCACGGATTTGCGCTTCACGATGCCGGGCGCAATTTTTTCGATCGGATAAAAAACATCGGAGGCAATCGGCCCCTTGCCATCGACTGGCTGGCCGAGTGTGTTGACCACGCGGCCGAGCAACCCTTTGCCGACGGGCACGGAGAGCAGCTTGCCGGTCGTCTTGACCTCCTGGCCTTCCTTGACCGAGGTGTAGTCGCCGAGGATGATCGCGCCGACTTCCGTCTCTTCGAGGTTCAGCGCGAGGCCGGTGACGCCGTTGCCGAAGTCGAGCATCTCGTTGAGCATCGCGCCCGTGAGACCTTCGATCTTGGCCACGCCATCCATGACTTCGCGGACGGTGCCGACGTTCGTGCGCGAAACCTCGGTCTTCACGCCGGAGATCTTCGCTTCAATGTCTTGCAATAGTGTGCTCATACAAATTCGTTAAACTTCCTGCAACTGCGCCAGCCGGGACTGGATGCTGCCGTCATAAACATCGCTGCCCACCTGGATGCGCATCCCGCCGATGAGGGCCGGGTTTTGCGCGAAGGTAAAATCCAAACCAGCGCCGTAACGCTTCGAGAGCGCGGCCTTGACGCTGCCCTGCTGCGCCTCGTCCAGCGCGACCACGCTCTCCACGCGGGCGGAGCGGCGGGCGATGTCGAGTTTCAGCAAGCGCTGAAAGTGCGAAAGAATGCCGATGTAACCGCGCGGCTTGCCGACCAGCACGGCATCAACGACTTGGCGCGCCTTGTTCTCGTCCAACAGGCCGTTGATCTGCGTGGCGCGAAAGAGGTCTTTCGCGTCGCGCCGGGCTTGCTTGTTAATCTTCATTCTCTAAAACGCTGAAAGGCTAAAATCCTTACGCCGCCAGTTGCTTCGTTGTTTCGTCCGCCAGACGCTTCTGGTCGTCGAGCGTGAGAACTTTGCCGCTGACCTTGGCCGTGGTTTCGGCGACGAGGCGGACGAGTTCCTTGCGGAGTTCCATTTTCATCCGGCCGAGTTCCGCTTCGCTGGCCTCCTTGGCCTTGGCTACGATCTGGTTCGCCGTGGCAATGGCTTTCTGCGTTTCCGACTCCTGAACTTTGGCCGCGACCGCGCGGGCTTCTTCAATCTGCTTGTTCGCAAGAGCATTGGCCTGCGTCAAAATCTCCTGCGCCTTGGCCTGCGCGCTGGCGAGTTCCTGTTTGATCTTGTCCGCGTTGGCGAGGCTTTCGGCAATCTTTTGGCGGCGCTCTTCGAGCACTTTCAAGATGGGCGCATAGGCGAACTTCTTCAAAGCCAGCGCCACGATCACGAAAAGGACAATCTGCGAGATGAGCAACTGCCACGTCACACCGAACTGCGTGGCGATTTCAGCGACAGGATTGCCCGGCGCGGCGGCAGCAAGAACAAGGATCGAATTCATAAATTTACCTACGAAAGTTTGCCGGGCGCGGAGACTCATGGCTCCGCGCCCGCAAGATTACTTCGCGAGGAAGATGGCGAAGAAGACCACGCCTTCCGCCAACGCGGCGAAAATGATCGCCTGGTTACGGATGGCACCTGCGGCGCCCGGATTGCGTCCGGTCGCTTCGGCGGCCTTCATGCCGATGATTCCCACACCGATGGCGGACCCCAGAGCGGCCAGACCGATGTGCAGACTTCCCTTTAGACCAGCGGCAGCTTCGACGACCGCACCGGGTTCCACCGCAGCCAACAATGAAGTGAACATATTTATTACCTTTCGTTTTTTCCCGTCCGCCCCCGCAGTTTGCCCACGGTCCGGCGGACGAAATTCTTTTAGTGAGCGTGTTCCTTGCCGTGGCTTTCCTCATGGTGCCCGGCCATCAGGGCCGTGAACACCGACGTGAGCAGCGCGAACACCAGCGCTTGCACGATGCCCACGAGCAATTCCAAAAAGTAAAATGGCAACGGCAGCAGCCAACCGAACCAAGTCCCACCCAAATGCATCATTGCCTCAAGAATGTTCTCACCAGCGAAAACGTTGCCGTAAAGACGGAAGCTGAGGGACACCGGGCGGAAGGTGATGGAGATAACTTCAATCAAACCAACAAAGAGGAAAATGGCCATCATGAAGATGGCCATGACGCCCTTACCGTTGTCGCCGCCGGAAAAGATATGCTTGAAGAAGCCGCTCGCACCGAGTGATTGGAACGACCAGACAATCCAAAGCACGAAGAACACGAGCGACATGGCCAGCGTCATGTTTAAGTCCGCGTTCCCACCTCGCAGGAAAGGTTTAGCTAGATGAAAATGACCGTCCGCCCCGGTGGAACCCCAACCAACCGTGCCGACTCCAGGAATCAAACCGAACCAGTTCGTGAACAGGATGAACACGAAAAGCGTGCAGAAGAACCAGAAGGATTTTTTCACCAGGTCCTTGCCGAGAATTTCCTCGAAGAAGCCATACATTCCCTCGACCAGCCACTCGACGAAGTTTTGCAGACCACGCGGGACCATGTGAACTTTCCGGGTCGCGAGTTGGGCTACAAAAATCAAGAGGGCCGCAACCATCCAAGTGACGAGCATGGAGTTAGTGAAAACCAATGGGCCGAGATGAAAGACCTGTGCATCCGGCGTCAGGCCATGTTGCTCGGGGTGACTCGCCCCGCCCGCCGCGGGATGCCCGGCCGCTTGGACGGACAGCAGCGTTCCCATGAGAAACGCCGACACCAATAGTGCTTTAAGAAATTGCTTCACGGTTGAGTGAAAATGCTGTTGAGGAACTCCACTTCCCCAGCTTCGGCAACGGTTGTCCGGCGAAAGCGGTGGCGAAATTGCCGCGTCGTGAAATTTTTCACAAGCGATTTTTCCAAAAAAATTCACCGGCTCGGCCTAGAGTGAATTTGGCTTGGCGAGTCATCATTGGAACGGATGCCGACTCTACTTTTTAGTTGGATACAGTTCGGAATTCGCTTCACGAAAGGTAGAGGGCCACA
Organism: Akkermansia sp.; assembly: GCA_043785945.1. GTDB lineage: Bacteria > Verrucomicrobiota > Verrucomicrobiia > Limisphaerales > SIBH01 > JANNGC01. The sequence continues at coordinate 21,072 of JAYVWQ010000121.1, read as the reverse complement.
ACAAAACTTGAATCGTAGAAGGCATACACGCGAGCCGCCGCAGCCTGCGATAGGTCCGGGACGGCAACTGGCTCGCTTCCGCTTTGCCCACGATGAGTTTCTCCTCCGCGTCTCGCTCGATCTGGCGCCTCGCCATAAGGGCGTTGAGGCTTGGATCCCGGGCGAAAGATCGGCCTAGAGCCTGTCATGCACATTGATCAAGTGGGCGTGGAAAAATAAAGCTGTACGAACAGGCGGCTTAGGTGCATCAAGATCGGGATGGCGACGAAGTCACGCAGTTATCCGAGTGATGTGAACGATGAGGAGTGGGCCTTTTGTGCGCCCTACCTGACGCTGATGAAAGAGGAGGCCCCGCAGCGCCAGCATGAGTTGCGCGCGATCTACAACGGCCTGCGCTGGTTCGTGCGCGCGGGCTGTCCCTGGCGGATGTTGCCCCACGATCTGCCGCCTTGGACGGCGGTGCAGCAGCAGACCCGGCGGTGGGTGCGGGCCGGGTGTTTTGAGGCGATGGCGCACGATCTGCGCGTGGTGCGGAGGCTGGCAGCAGGCAAAAACGCCGCGCCCAGCGCGGCCATCCTCGACAGCCGCACGCTCCAGTCCACGCCCGAGAGCGGCGGGCGCGCGGGCTTCGACGGGGCCAAGAAGCGCAAGGGATCCAAGGTTCATGCGGCGGTGGACACGCTGGGCCACCTGCTGGCCCTGAAGGTCACGCCGGCGGACGAACAGGACCGCGCGCAGGTGGGAGCTTTGGCCCAGGCGTTGCAAGCCGCCACGGGCGAGAACGTCGAGCTGGCGTATGTGGATCACGGCTACACCGGAGAGAAGCCGCTGGCGGCCGCGCAGGAACACGGGCTGCGGCTGGAGGTGGTGAAACACCACGAGGCCAAGGACGGGTTTGTCCTGCTGCCCCGCCGCTGGGTGGTGGAACGCACCTTCGCCTAGGTGGCGCGCTTCCGGCGGCTGGCCCGCGACTACGAACGGCTCGCCGAAACCCTCGCCGCCTATCACTGGCTCGCTTTGGCTTCTCTCCTCCTTCATTCCCTCTTTGCTCAAAGTCCATGACAGGCTCTAGTTTCTTCGTCCTCACAACCGGTCCTCAGCACACCTTGGATTCTGTCATGGAGTGAGACACGGCAGGACAGGACTGGACACCAAGCTGGGACATTCGGCGGTCAAGCTGCGTTTCAACTTAGCGGCACGGTCTTTCAATTTCTTGAATTCCTACAAGCGTAGAACTGCGTATTCAGCCCCATTTCACCGCTCCGTTCTCCACCCGTCTGAAGGTTGGCAACACCCCTGCTAAAGAGCCGCAGCTATGGAAACAAAAAACGAATCCCGATTCCGAATGCGGAAGACGAGCAGTGGCTCGTCGGGGGCGGATGTATCCACGGCCATTGTCTCGGCGAAATAATATCAACCCTCAAACCAAATACTATGATGCTCAACGTCACGCTCCACGAAGAAAAGAAACAAGTCCGCGCCACCCAAGAAGCTTCGCTCTGGCGCAGCTACCGCCGCAAAGCCACCCGTGATGAATCCGAGGCCGGCCTGGTCGAGCAGTTCCTGCCGCTCGTAAAAACTGTCGTCGGACGATTGCAGATGTCCCTGCCCTCGCACGTCGATGCCGAAGATCTTTACAGCGCCGGACTCGTCGGCCTGCTCGACGCGATTCGCCATTACAATCCGAAGCTCGGCTCTTCTTTCGAGACCTACGCTCGTGTGCGTATTCGCGGAGCGGTGTTTGATGAACTGCGCCGCATGGACTGGGTGCCGCGCTCCATCCACAGCAAGGCCAAGAAGGTTCAGGCCGCGATCAAGCAGCTCGAACAAAAAAAGCGCCGCATCCCGAGCGACGCCGAAGTGGCCGAAGTTCTCGGCCTTTCCCTCAAAGACTACCGGGAACTCCTCGAAGAAGTTCGCCCCGCCACTTTCGTCTGCCTGGATGCCGCCCTCGGCGATGACGGCGACAACTCCCCCTCTCAATACGAAGCCTTTGCCGATCCGAAACAAGAGAACCCGCTCGACGGTGTGGCCAAGAATGAAATGGCCGGCCTCATCGCGGCGCACCTGCAAAAGCTCCCGCAGATGCAGCGTCAAGTGCTGGCTCTCTACTACTTTGAAGACATGCGCCTGCGCGAAATCGCGGAAATCTTCGGCCTCACCGAGTCGCGCATCTGCCAGATCCACTCGCAAGCCATCCTTGGTCTGCGCGCTCATCTGGAAATGTACTACCACGCCTGATCAGACCTGCGGAGTCGCGCGCCGACCGGAGCGCCGACTTTCCATCCCGACCCGATTCGATCCGGCGAAAATCACACCATCAGGTAAGAGCAGTTTTTTGTTTAATCCCCACCAGAAGTGGCGGGCTTGGGACTGAAAATTCAAGTGAGCGGCGCGATGGTGAAGCGGCGTTCAAAGTCCGCCCAGCAATCGCTCCCGCGCTTTCACGACCCGCGCAATTGCTTCCTCCGTCGTCATGCCCGTCGCCGTGAGATGCCCCATCTTGCGGCCCGCGCGAGCCTCGGCTTTGCCGTAGAGATGGAGCTTCACATGCGGGTCAGTGAACGCAGAGGCCCAATTGGGATCACCCTGCGCCCACAGATGGCCGAGCAAGTTCGCCATCGCGGCGGGTTGCTGCATATCGGTGGCCCCCAACGGCAGGCCGCAGACGGCGCGCACCTGCTGCTCAAACTGGCTCGTCACGCAGGCGTCGATGGTCAGGTGCCCGGAGTTGTGCGTGCGTGGCGCAAGTTCGTTGACCAGCAGACGACCGTCACGCGTGACAAACATTTCGACCGTCAGCAGGCCCACGACATCAAGCTTCTCCAGAATCCCCCGCGCCAGTTCCTCCGCCTCACGCGCGAGCTTGGGCGGAAGGACGGCAGGCGCAAAGGTCACATCAAGGATATGATTCACGTGCGCGTTTTCAAAAACGGGGAACGCCTTGAACTCCCCGCCCAGCGTGCGCGCCGCCACGACGGAGACTTCCTTTTCAAAATCAACGAAGGCCTCGTAGATGCCCTCGGCCCCGGCCAGCGCGGTGAACGCCCCAGCCAGTTCGCTCTCCTCCCGCACCTTGGTCTGGCCCTTGCCGTCGTAGCCGAAGCTCGCGGTCTTGAGCACGGCGGGCAGACCGAGGTCGCGCGCGGCGGATTGCAGTTCCCCCAGCGTGGTGATGCGACGGAACTGCGTGACGGGAAATCCATGCTCGCGCAGGAAATTTTTCTCCCGCAGGCGGTGTTGTGTGATGTGCAGCACGGAACCGCCCGGTCGCACCGGAACAATTTCCGCGACCGCCTGCGTCGTCATCGACAGCACGTTCTCGAATTCAAAAGTCACCACGTCCACGCCGCGCGCGAACTCGCGCACTTTGTCCAAATCCTCGTAGCGCGCCGTCCACTCACGGTCCGCGATGTGACCGGCGGGCGTGTCATTGTCCGGGGAATAAATTTGGATGCGATAGCCCAGCTCGCGCGCGGCGATGGCGAACATGCGGCCCAACTGGCCGCTGCCCAGCACGCCGATGGTGGCGCCGGGAAGAATGGGTGATGGCGGATTCAATGCGCGGCGAGAAAACCGCAAACGCGGCGGCGTGTCAAACGTGCCGCCAGCCAGAGCGCCTCAGGGCACCGTCACGCGGTAGAAGCGATTACTTCCCGTAGTGATGTTCGTGATGACAATGGTGCGGTTGCTCACGACAGCGGGAATGCTCTGGAGATTAGACCACGAGCCGCTGCTCAACGAAGCGCGATACTCCAGCGTGTAGCTCACGTTTGACGCCGCTCCAAACTGCAATCGCGCGGCACTCGCATTGGCCATCGAGATCACCACCATGAGTTTGCTGTTGGGATTCTGCGGGTCCGTTCCAGCGAGATATTCCTGCAAGTTCGTCATGCCATCGCCATCCGCATCCAGGCTCGCGTCCGAAGGATCATACGCATTGAGGCCGTGGGCGATTTCCCAAGCATCGGGCATCCCGTCGCCATCACTGTCGCCGCTCGCGGAAACGACCAGGGTAGGATTCGCCCCGAACCAGTTCGTCGGGTCGTTGCCGTAGCCGGTGAGACTCACGCGCTGCAAGGAGAGGCCCGTGCCCGCTGCATTCGCGGGCCACGGCGCGGTGCTGGCGTAGGAAATTTTTTCCACGAGCACGAACGGAACAAAGCCCGCGTCGGGATGCGGGGCCAACTGCACTGCGTCCGGCTTCTGCAAACTGATCGACTCGCTGGTATTGCCCAGCTTGCCGGTCCACGGGCCGAGCACGGTGAGCGCGCCGCTCACACCGTAGGCCGCCTTGAAGGCCGCGAGGCTCGCGGGATCGGTCACCGGATCAAAGCTGACCACCAGGAGCGTGCCGGTCGCGGCCAGCATCACGTTGGGCGGAAAATCAAAATTCACCCCGCCGCGCAACCGCCAATGGTTGGTCGGGTAATTTACATCGTAGAGCGGCACGGCGCTGGCCGTGGTGTTCCGCAATTCGATGAACTCATCGCGCGTGTTGTCATTCGTCCCGAGCAGCGGCGGCTGATACATGATCTCGCTCAGGACCACCGAACCGACCAGCGGATAGGCGTTCGTTTGGCCCGCGCCGGTACGGAACTGCGCGACCGTGGCCGGATTGTCCACGCCAAAGGTGCGCGCGCTCATAGCCACGAAATCAAACGCGCCCGCGCTGTTGCGATAGCGTCCGAAAGATACGCCGTTGTCCGCCGCCCCAAAGTCGATCTGGGCGCGGTAGCTGGTGAGCACGCCGTTGGTGGCCTGCGAGAGATACACGTTGTCCCCGTGCGCGGAGTTGAGCGTGAAGTTGTTGGGCGCCAAGGCCGCGTCGTTAAACTGCGTTTCGTAGAACACCTTGAAGCCGCCGGCCGGCAGCGTGATCGCGTTCGTGATCAAATACTTCTTCAAGTTCGATTTCTGATTGCTCAGGAACCAGCCGGTGAGGTTGACGCTCGCCGCGTTGGTGTTCAGGATTTCAATCGCATCCTCCAGCGGCGGGTCGGTGTGCGTCAGCGCTTCGTTGATCACGATATTGTTGAGCGGCAGCCAGTTCATGTCGCCGAGGCTTTCGCTGAACGGGAAGTTTATGATCGTGACGGAGCCGTCGGGGAACCGCCCCTGCGACACGCCCAATCCCTGCGCACCAAAAGTCACGCCGTCGATGAGCGTGCCGTTGGGCTGCGAGATGCCCAGCGACTCGCCATTGGCCGACAGGCTGAAGGCTACATGGTTGGCGCCGTTCTGCGGGTTGTTGTCGGCGTCGAATTTCTGATAACCAAAAGCGTTGGTGCCGATGAAGGAGAGCTTCGCAATCTTGTGCTTCATGCGCGTGCTCGGCGTGCTCAAGTCATCCGTGAGCCAGTAATCCGCCAGCGCCACGGGCTGCGCGAGCGGGTTGTAAATTTCAAAGTAGTCATCGCCCGACACGGGGTTGGCCAGCCACTCGTTGACTTTCAGTTGCAGCACATCGCCCAGCGCCGAGACGGTGTTCGACGCAGCAGGCGTGGGCAGGCAGAGCTGCCAGTTGGTGCTGCCGTTCGGCACGCGACCAATGGAGAAATCCGCCGCCTGCACCCCAAAAACAATCGCGTCGAGCAGTCCGCCGCCCGCCGCCAGACTGTTGAAGAGATACACCGAGTCGCCGCTCGACTTGAGACGGAAGCCGGTGTTGGTCGTCGAGAGCGGCTGATCGGAATCGAAGAACACGCGCTTGTGAGTCAGCGGGGCCATCGTCTGGCCCACCGCAAAAACAAACCGGCGCGGATTGGCTACGTCGTCGCTCAGGCTCAGATCAGCGAGGTTCAGGGTGTTGGTCGAAATGTTGAACAGTTCCACCCAGTCGGGCATGGACCCGTCGGGTTCGAGGCGCGTGCGGTTGTCGGCCAGCACTTCGTTCAACAACAGTCCGGTCGCGGCGGACGGACAGGCGTTCGGCGCTCCCGGCGTGGGCGTGGCCAGGAAGACGTAGTTGTTCACGCCATCCGCGCAGCGGCCCTGCGAAATGCCGGGGCGCTGCGGTCCGAACACAATCCAGTCCACAGTGGTCAGCGTGGGATCAAGAAGCGCGACCTGCTCCTGATCGGCGGAGAGATTGAAGTTCAAATGGCGTGGATCGTTTTTGTTGTCGGCGGTGAGGTTCAGGTAGCCGTTCGCGGCGATAAAGGTCAGCGGCGGCAATTGTTGCAGCGTGGGATGGCCGTTCGGCTCATCGGTGAAGTAGCAGCGTCCGAGGTCCACTGGCGCGGCGTTCGGGTTGAAGAGTTCCAAGAAGTCCTCGACGAACGGCACGACGCCGTCCGCCAGCCATTCGTTGATCCGCACATTGGCGAGCGCGCCCGTCGGCTTCACCACATTGGTGATTCCGGCGCTGGGCGTGCAGAGCTTCCAGTCGCCGCTCGTGCCGAAGCGCCCGACCGAAAGATCGGTCAACTGCAACCCGAACGTCACCGAATCAAGCAGCGCGTTGGCGGCGTTGAAGAGATAGACAGCCTCGCCATCGGCCGTGAGCGTGAAGCCGGTGTGCAGCCCGCCGCTGCCGTCGTTATTGTTCGCATACACCACGAGATAGCCGCCCGCCGCGAGCACCGTCGGCGCGGGAAACGTGTACTTGGCCGGGTTCGCCGGATCATCGCTCAGGTGAAATCCACCGAGGTCCACGCTCGCTCCGCCTTCGTTGTAGAGTTCGATGAGGTCGGGGAAGGTGCCGGCGTGGTTCACGGCCGTGGCGTTGTCCGCGAGCACTTCGTTCAAACGCACGGCGGGCGTGGCCGTGTTGACCACCCAGATTTTTGAAACGGTTGCCGAGTTTGTATCCTGCCACGCGCCCGCACTGCTCTTGCCAATGACCGAGACGATGTTGGTGCTGCCGTTGACCAGACTGCTCAACGCGAGGGGCGTCGCCACCGCCGTCTCCGCGCTGTAGGCGCCGTTGTTCAACTTGAACTTGTAGCTCACCACGTTCGAGCCGCCCACGGTCAGCGTGGCCGTGGTGAAGGGCGTGGGCGTACGGGGTTCGCCGGACACCGTGGCCGTGGGCGGCGGCGGGTTCGAGGCGAAGTAGGCATTGATCAATCCCTGCACGTAGGTGCGCCGGTTGTCCATCCAAGTCTTGTAGCTCGTGATGGTGCTGGCCGGCACATAGAAGCCCAGCGTCTCGGTGGCCAGCGCGTCATAATTGGTCTTGGCGAAACTCGTGTTCAGCAGCCGCTGCAGGGTCTGATAGTAGAGCGGCTCGAAGGCCGGGGCGCGCAGGAACTGGTTCATGGCCGCGCCCACGCCGCCGCCGCTCTGGATGATAGTTGCGCCAAAGATCGTGGCTGCGGTCGATCCGCTCAGAATCGTGTCGAGATCGTGATACAGCAGCCGGAAGCGCGGGTCGTTGATCCCGCGGTACATCTCGTAGTCGTCGTTGTAGCCGGAATTCAGCCCGGTCTCCTGGTTGTTCATGATGGCCATCAGCGCAAGGTGGGTCAGCCATTGCTCCACGTTGATCACCGCGCGGACGTTCGCGGTGGTGAACAGATCGTTGGTGCCGATGATGCGGTGCATGGCCACGAGGTCGGTGTAGTCGTTTTCAGTCCCGTTCGAGACTTTGAAATAAGTGGTGGCGTAGTTACTACCGTTGGAGCCGCGCCAGAACATGTCCGGCGGCGAGTTGTCGCGGAACACACTGTAAACGTCCCCGCCAGAGTCGGTGGGAAAATGGTTCGCGGCATAGTCGCTGTCCGGCACCTCGTTGGCCGCGTAGTAGGTGGAGCTGGGCGTGCCGCCCGGCCCGGCCCCGCCGTTCATGCGCCAATGCACCGCGCGCGAATTATTGCCGGTCACGCCCGAGCGCTGGGACAGGGCCGCGCCGAAATGCTGCTGCTCCACGGTGCGTGCGTTCATGTTCAAACCGAGAACGCCCTTCCATCCAACGTCGCTGGTAAAATCGACACGATAGTTGTGCGGATTGCCGTAGCGGCTGCCGTGGCCGCGATTTCGGACCCCGCAGAGATAGCGCACTTCCGTGCTCTGCGCGTCCAGACTGATGAAGGTGCAGTTGAAAGCCGCGTCGCTGTCCGGCGAGCTGCCGTTCACGGAGCCGGCGAGCAGGGCGGAAAACTCACTGTACTCCGATGGCGTCATCACAACCTTGTAATACGGCGCGCTGTTCGTCGGCGCGGTGTTGTCCACCTGGTAAAGCGCGTTGATGGAAAAGCTCGACCGGTTCATGAGCGTCACGCCGTCCGTGTTGACCGCCGGGCGCGGCCAGGTGTTCGTCTTGTTCAACACGTCCACCGCCTCGACGTAGAACTCCACGATGGCCAGGTTGGCCTGCGGAGAAATGAGTGCGCCGTAGATGCCGTCTCCCGCCGTGCCGTCGCCGTGCGCGCCGTCGTCAAACATCGGCACGCCATTGAAGCCGGGCGGAGATCCGTTGTTGACGCGCCAGAAAAGCCGCGCCGTCACGCCACTCGTCTCGTCGAGGATGCGCGCCGTGATGGCCACGGGGTCCGTGCTGAGAGGCACGATGGGCGAGTGCGCGGTTTCCAGAATGAGCGGCGCAATGTTCGTGGCGGCGACGGAGTTGGCCGCGCCGGGCGTGCCGTTGGCCGTCACGCTCGCGCTCCAGTTCTGCCCGGAATCGTTGGGCATGTTCGGGTTGATCAGTTCGAGCGATTTGCCGAAACCATCCGCCGGATTGAGCCAGGTCCAGCCCTGATAACCCAGGGAGAGCAGGCCGCGCTGGCGAATGGCCCAGTCGCCCTCGTCGGCAAAGGAGAGCGAATCGATGGTGTTGCCCAGCGCGTCCTCCAGCTTGAGCGAGTCGCGCGTGTTGCTCAGGGAGTTTTCGTAGTTCGTGTAGTTGAACCCGACCACGTTCGTGACGCGCACGACGATAAATTCGCCGACGTAGTTGGCGACCGCCGGATATTTGTTGGTGAAGAACTGGCGGTGGCCGGCCACGACGAGATAGCCCGAGGCGTTCAGGACCGTGTTGCTGGGAAAGGCGTAGTTAATGCCCTTGGTGAATTTCCAGCCGGTCAGGTTCACGTTCGTCGGCCCGGCGTTAAAAATCTCCACATACTCATCGCGCGGGTTGTGCGACAGCGGATGGAACATGATTTCGTTGATGACAATATTCTGGCCGAGGGCACTGGGAGCAAACGCAGCCCAGGCCGACCAGAGCAGCAACAAAACAACAGGCCAAGACCGGCGGAAAACTTGAGGGTTGATCATAAAAGTGTCGGGTTAATTTCGCGCAGTTAGCTCAGGGCACGGGCTGCAGTTTGAAAAACTTTTGCTGGAGCGACGGGTCAAACAGATTCGTGAACGTCAGGGTCGAAGTCGCCGCGTGGTGGACACCGAGGCTTTCCCAATGCACCAGATCGGCGGACGACCAAAGCACGTAGTTCGAGCCGGGGCTGACTTGGAAAACAAAGTTCGCCCGCCGATCCGGCCCCGGCAAAATCGCGCCGCGGCGGAGCGCCAATCCCGCCACCGGGACGGCGGGCGGATTGTAACGCCAGGTGCGCGCCAGCACGGCGGAGAGGTTGTCGGCCAGATCAACGCTGCGGACGCGCAGCACATTTTTTCCGGCGAGCAGGGTGATCCCGGCCGTCCAGTTGGTCGTGCCGCTAGCTGCCTGATAACTGCCCGAATTCAACGAGTATTCCACCCGCGCCACGCCCACGAGGTCCTTGGCCGTGCCCTGCAAAGTGACGCTGGCGTTGGTGAAGACCTTGAGCTTGGCGGTGGGCGCAACCAGCGTGACCGCCGGCTTGCCCGTGTCAGACTGGATGACGAGGAAGGGCTGGCCAGCGATGAGCAACATGCCAGTGCGCGGACGCAGTTTGATGTTTTTTGTCACGGTGTAATAAACCACACCGGAACCAAATCCGCTTGGCCCCCCCGTGATCTGAATCCAACTGTTCGTGTTAACCACCTCCCACGGACAATTCTCCGGCCCCAATACCATTACGTTGCTCACTCCCCCGGCGGGCTTGAAGGCCGCGCGGGCGGACGACAGGGCAAAAATACACTCCTCCGTCGGGGCCGCGCGACCAGCGCGACCGGGGGCGGACGCGGCCCCGCTCCAGTTGGTCGGGTCGTTGCCGTAGCCGCTCAGACTGACGCGCTGGAGAGAGCGGCCCGTGCCCGCTGCGTTCGTGGGCCACGGCAGGACGCTGCCATAGCTCAGTTTCTCGACCGTGATGTAGGGCACAAAACCCGCGTCGGGATGCGGCGCGAGCTGCACCGCATCGGGCTTTTGCAGCGAGAGGGATTCGCCACCGTTGCTCAGTTTCCCAATCCAAGGCCCGAGGATCGGGACGTCACTGGTGAGGCCGTGGGCCATCTTGAAGTCAGCCAGCGCGACCAAATCGTTCGTCGGATCAAAACTCACGATGAGCAGGGCGCTGGTCGCACCGAGCGAAAACTCCGGCGGAAAATCAAAGTCCACGCCGCCGCGCAGCCGCCAGCGGTTGGTCGGATAGACCGGATCAAACAGCGGCACGGCGGCGGCGGTCGGGTTGAACAGTTCGATGAACTCGTCGCGCGTGTTGTCGTTGGTGCCGAGGAGCGGGGGTTGAGACATGATTTCGCTGAACACGACTGGCCCAACCTTCGGATACGCATTGGGCAACCCTCCGCCGGTGCGGAACTGCGCCACGCCCACCGGGCTGTCCACCCCGAAGGTGCGCGCGCTCATCGCCACGAAATCATTCTGGCCCACGCTGTTTTTGTAGCGCCCGAAGGACACGCCGTTCTCCGCCGCCTCGAAGCTGACGTGCGTGCGGTAGCCCGTCAGCACGCCGTTGGTCGCGGCCGAGAGATACACGTCGCCGCCGTGGGCCGAGTTAAGGGTGAAGTTGTTCGGGGCGAGCGCGCTGTGATTGAACTGCGTCTCGTAAAAAACCCGGAAGCCGCCCGCCGGAATGGTCAGGGCATTGGTGATGGGATACTTCTTCAGATTGTCCTTCGAGTTGCTCAGATACCAGCCCGCGAGGTTCACACTGGCTGCGCTGCTGTTGAACAGTTCGATGGCGTCCTCGACCGGCGGGTCGGTGTGGGTGAGGACTTCATTGATGACTAGGCTGGTCAGCGGCAGCCAGTTCATCTCGCCGAAGCTGGCGCTGGCCGGGAAGGTGGCGAGCGCGGTCGCACCATCGGGGAAGCGCCCCTGCGAAACGCCCAACGCTTGCGCGCCAAAGGTCACACCGTTGATGAGCGTGCCGTTGCCCTGGGAGATGCCGAGGGATTCGCCGCTCGCACCCAGGCTGAAGTTCACATGGTCGGGACCGTTTAGCGGCAGGCGGTCGGCGATGAATTCCTGGTAGCCCTGAAACCCGGTGCCGATGAAGGAGAGCCGGGGAATCTTCGACTTCATGCGCGCGGCCGGGGAACGCAGGTCGTCCGTGAGCCAGAGTCCGGCCAGCGCGACGGGCTGGGCGCTGGGATTAAAAATCTCGAACAGGTCCTCGCCCGAGGAGGGATTGGCCAGCCACTCGTTGATCTTCAACTGCAACGGATCACCGAGCGCCGCCGCCGTGTTCAGCGCGGCGGGCGTGGGCACGTTCAACACCCAGTTGGTGCCGCCATCCGGAATGCGACCGAGCGAGTAGTCCGCCGCCTGCAAACCATACGTGAGGAAATCCACCAGTCCCGCGCCCGCCGCCGGGGCGTTGAAGAGATACATGGAATCGCCGGTGGACTTGAGGCGGAAGCCCGCGTTCACGGCCGAGACCGGAGTGGCAGAATCAAAAAGCACGCGTAGATGGCTCTGGCTGGCGAGCAGCGTGTTTGTCGGAAAAACGTAGCGGCGCGGATTGGTCACGTCATCGGTCAGGCTGAAGTCGGAAAGGTCAATCGCCGCGTCTGTGGCGTTGAAAATTTCCACCCAGTCCGGCGTGGTGCCATCCGGCTCGGCCAGCGTGTGGTTGTTCGCGAGAATTTCATTCAGCACCAGCCCGCCGCCGGACGTGATGCCGGGCGTGATCTCGAGCTTGAGGGCGAAGGCCACGTCCGAGCTGTTGGTGGCATACTGATGCACCTCCACAGCCAGCCAGTTCGTACCGGGCTGAAAGAGCTCGATGGGGAGGCTGATGGGCGAGCTGTTCGTAGCTGTGGCAACGCGGGCTTGGGCAAAGGTTGTCGCGCTCACCGTGCCCTGCGGCATGTTGTAGTTGTAGCCCAACTCCTGCCCGTTCAAGAAAAACACGGCCCCGTCGTCGATGATGTGGGTCATCTGCACCGCCGCCACGCTGGCCGGCAGAACAAAGGTGGTGCGGAAATAATAAGTCGTTCGCGTGTTGCTGATGGGCAAAGCGGTGAGAATGAACTCTGGAAGGGAATTGGAGTCGGTGTCCGAGTACCCGAGCACGGCTGCCCCAGAGGGCCAGGCTGAGTCGTCGTAATCAATATCCTTCCATGTCGTACCCCGGTCGGTGCCCGTGGCGTCGTACTTCCAAACCGAATCATAGCGCAGGGCTACGACGGTCGCGCAGACGTTGGGTGCGCCGGGCGTGGGCGTGGCCAGCGGCCCGAAGGTGTTCAGCCCATCGGGACAACGGCCTTCGGACACACCGGATTTCTGCGGACCGAAGAGCACCACGTCCACCGGCTTTTGTGCAGGGTCCAGGAAGCCAATCTGATCCCCGTCGGCCTTCAGCGAGAAGTTCACATGACGCGGCCCCTTGGTGCCGTCGGCCGTGAAGGCGAGGAAACTGTTCCCCGCCATGAAGGTGAGCGGCGGAATCTGATGCCGCGTCGGCGCTCCCGTCGGCTCGTCGGTGAAGTAGCACCGCCCGATGTCCACGGGCGCGGCGTTGTGATTGTAGAGTTCGATGAAGTCCTCGGTGAACGGAGCCACGCCCGCCGCCAGCCATTCATTGATGCGCAGGGCCGCGAGGCTGCCAGTCGGCTGGGCCACATTCGCTCCGCCAAAACTGGGCTGGGCCAGCTTCCATTCCCCGGCTCCGTCGAAACGGCCCACCGACCAATCCGGCAACTGCAAACCAAACTTCACCGCGTCCAGCCGCGTCATGTTGATGTCGCGGTCGGAGAGATAAACCTCGTCGCCTTCCGCATTGAGGGTGAAGCCGACGTGCAGCCCCGGCGTGCCGTCGGGGTTGTTCGCATAGACGACGAGATAACTACCAGCGGCCAGCACCGTGTCCACCGGGAAGGTGTACTTGGCCGGGTTCGATGAATCATTGCTCAAATGCAGGCCCGCGAGATCGACGCTCTCCGCGCCTTCATTAAACAGCTCGATGGCGTCGGGGAACGTGCCGCCCACATTGAGCGCCGCGCTGTTCTGCGCCAGCACCTCATTCAAGCGCACCGCAGGAATGGCGATGTTGACCACCCAGACCTTGGAGACGGTGGGCGAACTGATCGACTGCCAGGAACCCGCCGGACTGCGACCGATGACGGCCACGACATTAGTGCTTCCGCTAGTCAGCCCGGTGAGCGTGATGGGCGTGGACACCGGCGTCTCCGCGCCATAGGCACCGTCGTTCAACCGGTATTTGTAGCTGAACACATTGACCCCGCCGACCGTGAGCGTGGCGCTGGTGAACGGGGTGGGCGAACGCGGCTCGCCCGCGACGGTGGCGGTGGGCGGCGGCGGGTTGACGGCGAAGTAGGGATTCAGAAAATTCTGCTGCACGTAGGAGCGCCGCGCATCCATCCACCCACGCAGCGTGGTGATGACATTGGCGGGCACATACGGCCCGAGCACCTGGGCGATGAGGGAGTCGTAGGCTGGCTTCGAGAAGGTGGTGTTAATAAGCCGTTGCAGGGTCTGGTAATAGAGCGGCTCGAACTCGGGCGAACGAAGGAAACGCGTGAAGGCCGCCCGGATGCCGTTGTTGGCGGTGGAGCCAAAGAGGCCGGCGTTGATCGACCCGGCGTTGATCGTGTCGAGATCATGAAACATCAGCCGGAAACGCGGGTCATCAATGCCGCGATACAACTCGTAGTCATCGTTCCAACCCGAGTTGATGCCCGTTTCCTGATTGTTCAGGATGGCCATCGCAGCCACATGCGTGAGCCACTGCTCAGGGTCGATGACCGCGCGCACGTTGGCCGGCGTGAACAAATCATTCGTCCCCAGGATGCGCGAGAGGGCGACGATGTCCGTGTAGTCATTCTGACCGCCGTTCGAGTCCTTGAAGTAGGTGTTGCTGTAAGTGCGCGCATCCTCGGGTCCGAAATTGATGAAGGTGCGGTTCACGTCGTGATAGGTGTCGCGGTAGGTGCCGCTCGGGAAGGCGGCGGGCGTGCGATAGGCAAAACTCGACGGTTCCAAATCACGGATGACGGTGTAGATGTTCCCGCTCGCATCATCAGGAAAATGGTTGGCCGCGAAATCGCCGTCCGCCGCCTCGTTGGCCGCGTAGCGGCCGTAGGCGGGCGTGCCGCCCGGCCCGGCCCCGCCGTTGAAGCGCAGTTGCACGGCCCGCGATTCATTGCCCACCACGCCGGATTTCAAAAGCAGGGCCGAGCCGAAAACCTGCAAGTGCGGGCTGAGGGCATTGAGGTTCAGGCCACTCAGGCCGTGCCAGCGCGCGTCGCCCGGAAAATCCAGGCGGTAATTGTGCGGCTCACCATAGCGGCTGCCGTGACCCCGGTTGCGGAGGCCGGACTGGTAACGCACATCCAGGCCCAGCGCATCCACGTTGATGAAAGTCACGTTGTAGGTGGCGTCACTCTCCGGCGATTGAAAGAACGTGGTCCCGGCCAGCAAGTTGGAGAACTCAACCGATTCGGAAAGGGTCAAGATGAACTTGTGCAGCGGCCCAACGCCGTTCCAAATATTCGTGTCCACCTGATAGAGTGCATTGGCCAACTGGCCGACCGAGAAGCCGTTCTGATCCTGCGCCGGGCGCGGCCAGGTGCTGCTCCGGTTGCCCGAGTCCGTGGCCTGCACATAGAACTCAATGATGGTGCCCTGCGGCTGGGGTGGAAGAACCGCTCCGAACACCTTGTCGCCCGCCAAGCCGTCTCCGTGCGCGCCGTCATCCACCATGTTCGTGCTGGCAAAGCCGAACGGAAAAAGCATGTTGACCCGCCAGAACAGCCGCACCGTGACGTTTGTTCCTTCGTCGAGAATGCGCGCCGAGACCGTCACCGGGTCCGTCGGCAGCGGCACGACCGGCGAGTGTGCGACTTCCAGAATGAGCGGCGCGAGATTGGTCGCGGCCACAGAGTTGATGCGACCCGGCGTGCCGCCGCTCACGGCACTGGCCTGCCAGTTTTGCCCGGAGAAATTGGGGGCTCCCGTGGCAATCAACTCCAGCGACTTGCCCGTGCCGTCGGCTTCGGCAAACCACACCCAGCCGTTGTAGCCGCGATCCAGCGGGCCGCGTTTGCGCACCGCCCAGTCTCCCTCGTCCGCGTAGGTGACGGTGTTGATCACGTTGCCCGAGGCGTCCTTGAGATCGAGTTGATCGCTGCTGCTGCTGATCGAGTTCTGATAGTTGGTGTAGGTGTAGCCCACCACGTTGGTCGTCCGCACCACGAGGAAGCCGCCCACCACATTCGTGACCGTGGGATACTTGTCGTTGAACGTGGCGAGGTCAGCCGCCACCACCAAGTAGTTGGTGGCCCGAAGGAGGGTGTTGCTGGGGAAGCTGTAGTTGAAGCCCTTGGAGAATACCCAGCCGGACAGGTTCACGTTGGTCAGGGCGCGGTTGTAAATCTCCACGTACTTCTCCCGCGGATTTTCCGACGCGGGATGATACATGATTTCGCTGATGACCACGTCCTGCGCGCGGAGCGAAGACGAGAGGGCCAGGGTCAGCCATAAGCACCCTAGCAACCAGGCCCGCAGCCCGGCGGCAAATCTGAACGGTTGCATCATATCACTTCTGATTTCTGATTCGGACCCAGTTGATATGCTGGCCGACCCCGCCACCCGCCGCCCGGGCTTGAATTTTCTCCAGCCCGGCGCAGCGCACTGGCGCATCAATCCCAACGTCTCATCACGGGACCAGTGGAGTGGTCACCTGATAAAACCGCGCCGGATTGCCGGGCGCGTTCGTCACCGTCAGCAAGCGATTGAACGCCGCCGCAGGAACATCCTGCAGCCGCACCCAGGAGCCGGTGCTCAGGGAGTTGCGATACTGCACGGTGTAGCTCTTGTTCGACACGGCCACAAAGTTGAAATAGAAGTTGCCGCCGCCCTCCGAAAGGCTGAACAAACGCAGGCTGCTGTTCGCCGCCTGCGGGTCGGTGCCCGCGAGATACTCCTGCAAGTTCGTCATGCCATCGCCATCCGGATCGAGCGCGGCATCGTTGAAGTTGGGGTTCAACATGTGGGCGATTTCCCAGTCGTCCGGCATCCCGTCGCCATCGGTATCGAGCGACCCGCTGCCCACGATCCAAGTGCGGGAAGCGGTGACATGCGCGGCGATGAGGCTGTTGTTGGTGGGATAAACGAACGGGTCATCTTGGTAGTAGCCCGTGCCCGCATCGTTGCGCCCAACGACATAAACGGTGTGTGCCCCATTGGCGAGATTGCTCAAACTGATGGTCGGAGAATTCGTCGTCGAAAGCTCCGCGCTCCATGCGCCATTATCGAGTTTCCATTTGTAGAAGGGATAACCCCCGTTGAACACCGGCACCGCTGGACCGTAGCGCCAAGCCTCAATCGGCCCGACGGTCAGGGTCGCGTTGCTCGAAGCGGAATTGGTCGGCTCGCCGGAAACCATGATCCCCAGCGGGTTCAATCCTCCTTTGTCATACTTCGCGCCGAAGCCCGTGCGCAAGGCAGGCGAATTCGTCTTGGGCGTGAAGGCCGCGCGGATCTGGGCGGCGGTGGCATTCGTGGCCGTGGTGATCAGTTGCAGGTTCAACAGCGGATCGGTCACGACGTTATTGCTCCCCAACCCGCCCCACGCCCCGGACACGATGTTGTTCTCGAAAATGATCGTCTGGTTGGCCGGGTTGTAGTTGGTCGCCAGCATCGGGCAGTCCCAGAAGATGTTGTTCGCGATGTAGGCACCCGCGCCGTAGGTCGCGCCGGGGTACGGCACCTGATCATCGGTGAAAATGAAGGCTGCGATGTTCGTGGACGGCCCGGCCCCGCTCTCCTGGTTCACATGCACGACCGTATTGTTCATGAAGACGACCCGGCCCCCACCCGTCCCGGTGCCGCCTTTGTTCAGAAACACATGGTCCACATCGTAGAAAAGGTTATTGATGACCGTCCACTCGGAGAACTGGCCGTCAAAGTCCACCCCGCCAGAAATCGCGCTGCCCGTATCGTCCGCGCGGTCCGTGCGGTTCGGGTCGCGATGGACGTGCATGAAGACGTTGCCCTCAATCCAAGCATCCGCGCTGTCGAGGTCGAGGTTGTCGTCGCCGGCCCCGTCGAACACGTTGCCGATGAATTGCAGGATCGGACCGGGCCGCTGGCCACCCGTAAAATCAATCGTGTCATTGAAGCCAAAGGTGTGGCCGAAGTAGTTGCTGCGGAAAATGCCGTAGCCGCCGGCATTGATACCGTTGATACCATGCAGCATCTCCGGCGCGCTCGTGGCCCACGGATAAGTCGGGAAGGTCGAGTTCTCCACGATGAACGTGCTTCCGTCGAATGAGAGATATTCCTGGGCCGGCACGTTGGCGAAGACGAGGTTGTTAAAGTACACCTTCGAGCCACCGTTGATATGCAGCTCCGACGAATGGCCGCCAATAGTCGTGCCCGCACACGAATCGAAATCCGCGAATTCGATCCGGCTCTCCAAGGGCGCATTGATGAAGTCGAGGCTGCCCCAGTTGCTCGCGCCGGACTTGGTGAAGTGAATGTGGTTGCTCGCAGTGCCGACCGCGATCAGTTGACCATTGACCGTCATGGTCAAGGCACTGTTGAAACGCACTTGCGCGCCGGGCTTGATGTAGAGCGTGATGCCAGCCGGCACGATCACGTTGGCCGTGACGGTAAAGACCCCGTTGGCCGCCCAGCAGGTGTCCTGCGTGATGGTGCCGCCGACATTGCCGCCCGCAATGGTCAGAACAGATTGCCGCGTGGCACTGGCGAGGTTGGAAACGTCCGAGCTGCCGGACGTGTTGGTGGCCGAAGCCCGGTAGTAATACTTCACGCCCCCGAACGTCGTCGTGTCGGTGTAATTCGTGATGTTCTCGCCGACGCTGCCAATGACCGTCCAGTTGATGGCATTGGTGGAACGCTCAATGACAAATGCCGTCTCGTTGTCCGCGTCGTCCTGCCAGACCAACTGAATGGCGTTGGTGCCGTTCTTGATGGCAGCCAGGGCCAAGGGCGTCGCGGGGATGCCGCCAACCGGCAACGTCACGCCAAGATTCGCGCCGCCTAGTCCGGTGCCGAGCGTCGGCGAACCGGCTTGCACGCGGTAGTCATGCATGGCGGGATTCACGAACAACGGGTCAGCACTGAAGTTGCCCACGCCGGGCCAGTTCGTGTTTTGAAAATCAGTGTAGGTCGCGACCACGGTGGAACCGTTGGAAAGTGACAGCGCGCTGTTCGTGATACCCCAAAAAATGTTATTGAATGAGTTGGTCACAAACCCGCCGCCAGCCCCCGTCTTGTTGTACTCATGGTAGCCATAATAGGTGTTAGCCACAGTGCAATTGTAGATGCCCGCCTCAGAAAGGTCTTTGATGCCGAAGCCCGATTCGACGTTGTAGATGAGCGTGTTCGTGACCGTCACATAAACATGCACCCCCATCGACACGCCTTTGTCGATGAAGTCATGGAGCAGGCAACTGTCGATAAGCACCCGCGTGCCGTTGGCCCCAAACTCGCCCATATCGATGGCGTCGGTGTTGAAGATCAAGCCGCGCCGCACCGTGCAGCGCTTGATGTATGAACCATCCTGCCCGTAGTCGAAATCAATGCCGTCGCCGCTGTAGCCTTGGTATTCGAGCAGGTTGCCGTCGAAATGATTCGTGGCCAGCTGACTCAACACCTCCTGATAACGCGCGACGTGGCAACGGCGCAGATTTAACGTGACGGTGTTGGGCTGGCCGAGGGTGTGAATGATCGCCGGACTCGCCGTCCAGTAGTCATGGAAGTAACTGTCTTCCAGCGTCCCCACCGCGCCGTCGAAAACTTCGATGTGGCCGGCGATGGTTTCCAGATGCTGCAAAAGCATGGTGCCGTTTGTTCCAGAGATGGCGAGTTCACCCCAGTTCGTCGTCGATCCATCCGACGGCAGAAAGTAAATCGGATTCGCCAGCGTGCCCGTCGCGTTCAAAGTCGCGTTGGTGGCGAGAATGTGGGACACGGGACTCATCAGACAGACCGTGCCCGGCAGGATGGAAAGCGTCCCGCCCGGCGGCACCACCGCCGTGCTGGTGACGTGAACAACGCCGGGCCCAAGCACCGTGTTCGCGCCCAAAGTTCCGCCAATGTTGTTGGAGGCTACTTCGGAAATGACCATGCGGTTGGTGGACCCAAGCAGATTGCCCGCATCATCCAGCGCGGCGATGAAGAGCTTGTTCACGCCCGGCAGCAGCGCATTGGTCCGCGCCCAAGTGTGAGCCACCGCATCGTAGGCGGCATCATCACCATTCACCGTGACACGGGTCGATCCGACCACCGTATTAGAGCCGGTCAGAACGACGGAATTGGCATAAACGAGGGAGAAGAAAGTGCCACTCAACGCTGCCCCGCCCGCAGTGTTCACCACCGCCAGATCGGGGACCATAATCAGATCGCTGCTGGCCAAGGTGTTGTTGATACCGATGAACGCGAGCACATGCGTGCCCACCGCCAGACGGGAACCGACCACACCCAAGTCTGAGACGACCGGGGCGTTGACCGGGGCCGTGCCGAGCGATGATTCATGAGTGGTCGGAGCCAACTGCGTGTTCGGCGGCTCAGTCCCAATCGTGCCGCCGGCGTTCGCCCGCAAGATTTCCACGCCATCCAGATAAGCCACGAACCCGTCGTCGTAATCCATCGTCAGCCGCAGGTGCGCCGTCGGGTCCACGGCGCTGGCCACGGAGAACGTGCGGCGAAAATAGAGCGTCGAGTAGGTGTTCCGCATGTCGGGGAGAATGGTCTGACAGTTGTTTGTCTCACCCGCCGTGTCAGCAGAGTAGCCAAGGCCGCCGTTGCTCGTCAGCCATTGCGCGCCCAGCGAACCATCTGTATTCGTCTGCCAGCCCGTGACCGGCGCGTTCGTGCCTTTGTGGAAGAACCACGCGTCGCCGTGATTCACGAGCGGCGTGGGCGGTGGCGGCGGCGCTCCAGAACCAACTTGCACCGTGATATTTTGGGCGCGGACAGAAACCGCGACAAAAATGACCAGCACCGGCAGAAGCTTTCGCACGAATTGATACATAAGATGGCCGAGCGTCGCACAGTCGCGGACCGTTGACAATCTCCACCGCGCAGATGAGCAAACTGTCATGGAACACCCCTTCCGCAGAAAAGGTTGTTGAAGTGCGTGCGGGGCTTCGCGATATTCCGCGCCGCTCGTCCTCGGACGAGTCACCGGTCGGGGCGTAGCGTAGCCTGGCTAGCGCGCTTGCTTGGGGTGCAAGAGGTCGAGAGTTCAAATCTCTCCGCCCCGACCATTTTCTCCTGGGGCATTCTTTCCTGTCCACTCCCTGTTCGACTCAATACCACGACCGCAAACGCACCTCGATGCCCAGGTCGGAGCCAAGCCACTGCTTGAACACGGGCGCATTGGTCAACACTCCTCCCGACTCGCGATAGTGGTAGGGATAAACCACCTTGGGCCGCATGGCTCGGATGCAGTTGGTCGCGCTGCTGGCGCTCATGGTGAAGGGCAGGTTCATGCAAAGGAAAGCGACATCAATGTCGGCCAGGCTGCGAATCTCCGGCACGTCCCCCGTGTCGCCACTGATGAAAATGCGTTTCCCCCCAATGGTCAGCACATAGGCGTTGTTGGTCGTATAAGCGTGGTTGCCATTGTAGCCCGGCACGGCCTGGACGTTGACGCCCAGCACGTTCGTCGAGGCTCCGTAGGCGAGCACGAAAGCGTTCGAGCGAAAGGTGGCGAAGTTCGCCAGATTGTACACCCGCTGAGGCACGATGATGACCCCGCCTGCCGCCCGCAGCGCGGTCAATTTCGTCGG
>JAYVWQ010000120.1:0-1698 GCA_043785945.1 Akkermansia sp. | reverse complement strand
CGCACGCTCTCGCTGTGGCGCTGGCGGGTCATCTCCATGAGGCCGAGCTGCGAGATGGGCAGGGTATGGGTCTTGGCCTTGTCGCGGCGCAGCCCGTCTTTCATTTTCTGATAGACGCTCTGCTGGTCGCGGCGCGATTTCATGTCGATGAAGTCGAGCACGATCAGGCCGCCCATGTTGCGCAGCCGGAGCTGGCGCGTGATTTCCGCCGCCGCCTCCATGTTGACCTTGAAGATGGTCTGCTCCTGATCCTTGCCGCCCTTGTGCCGGCCGGAGTTCACGTCGATGGCCACCAGGGCCTCGGTTTCATCAATGACGATGCAGCCGCCGCCCTTGAGCTGGACCTGGCGGCTGAAGGTTGTTTCCAACTGCTTGGTGATGTTGAAACGGTCGAAGATGGGCTGGTGATCACTGTAGAGCTTCACCTTGGAGAGGGAGCGTTTCGAGATGCGGCCGATGATGTCCATGATGCGCTCGTAGGCGGGCGCACTGTCGATCACGATGCGCTCGACCTCCTCGGTGAGGAAGTCGCGCACGGTGCGCTCGATCAGGTCCGGCTCCTGGAACATGCAGCTCGGGGAAGGCTGGCTCTTGATCTTCTCCTGCACCTGCCGCCACTCCTCGAGAAGCAGTGCGAGGTCGCGCACGAAGTAACGCTTCTGCTGGCCCTCGCCCACGGTGCGCATGATTACGCCCATGCCGTCCGGGATGTCCAGTTCGCGCAGGATGCGCTTGAGGCGCTGGCGCTCCTCCTGGTTTTCAATCTTGCGCGAGATGCCGCTCTTGTCGGAATTCGGCAGCAGCACGAGGTAGCGGCCCGGCAGCACGAGGTTCGTGGTCACGCGCGGCCCCTTGGTGCCGATGGGTCCCTTGGTCACCTGGATGACGATGTCACTGCCCGGCGGATAAACGCGCGGGATGTCGCGCTGCGTTATCTTGGGCTTCTCGGGACGGCCGCGCTTGTTGTCGCGCTCGACGATTTCCACGCTGCTGTCGAACTGGTTGGGCACAATGTCCCAGTAATGGAGGAAGGCGTTCTTCTCGAAGCCAATATCGACGAAGGCGGCTTTCAATCCATCTTCGAGGTTGCGCACCCGGCCCTTGTAGATGCTGCCCACCAACCGTTCCTCGGTGGTGCGCTCAATGGTGAATTCTTCGAGTTTGCCCTCTTCCACCACGCCCACGCGTGTTTCGAGCGACTCGGCGTTGATGATCACTTCCTTGTGAATCTTCTTCACCGGCTTGATCAGCCGCTGGACTTTCTTGATGACCTTCTGGGCGGCGAACTTGATCGCTTCGAGAAAGCCTTTGGGCTTCTCCTCGATTTCCACCGGCTTGAATTCCTCCTTCACCTCGGCCGGCGTGTCGAGATGCGGCTCGCGGTAATCGCGGCGGCGTGGCCCGCCGCGGGATTCATCGGAGTCCGAACGGGGCGCACCATCGGCCGGCAGCCCGGCGGCGATGTTTTCCGAGCGGTCGATTTCACTCAGGCGCGACTTGTCGAAGACAACCTGGTTTTGCCCGGCCGTTTCCGCCGTCGCATCGACGCGCGGCTCGAGGGTTTTGCGTTTGGCATCCGGGCTGGGCCGGAAGCGCATTCCGCCACGACGGCGGCGCGAAAAGTTTTTTCCTTCACTCATAATTTTATTAATACGATCTGCGGTAGAGGTTGACGTTTTGCAAAAGTCCAATGGCGAT
>JAYVWQ010000119.1:0-3266 GCA_043785945.1 Akkermansia sp. | reverse complement strand
CCACTTCTGATTGGTGAAGCCCTCGATGTGATACAACCCGCTCCCCCCGATGATGCCGATGCGATGTTTCATTTTCATGCGCGCGCGAATGTGCGGGAGGGCTTCGCTGCGTTCAATGCCGGATACCCCAACCAGCCAATCTGGTGGGAGGAAAGATGTCTCGCCAAGGCCGCTAAGAAAGCGAAGGGAATGAAACCGGAAAAGAGCTTTCAATACCCTTAGCAAATCATCACTCGGGGAAGACCCCAGTGCTAATGCACTTTTTCCCTTCGCCTCCTTCGCCTCCTTCGCGGCCTTCGCGAGACATTCTCCGCTTCAATAGCCACTCACGGCATCTGCTTGATGAACGTGTCGGCCTGCTCGATGGAGCGGTTCATGTCGTCGATGAGCCGGGCAATCTCGGTCTGAATGGAAACCGCCTCGCCCTTGAGCGTGGCGATGGCCTGGGCGTTGAGGTTGTGCTTGAGGAAGAGGACGTGGTCTTTGAACTTGGTCAGCACGGGAGCCATGCTTTCCTCGGCGCGCTTGAGCGCGCTATGCACGCCGTCGTAGCGCGAACGCGTCTGGCGGAGCTGTTCGCGGCTGCTGGAGCGCATGGCATCGGAACTAATCTCCTTAATCTCCACCTCCCACTCCTTGAACAAATCGGCCGCCACCGTCTCCACCTCGCGCACGCGTTTGCGCACTGACTCGGCCCGGGCCACGGAGCCGTCGTATTCGCTCTTGAGCTTGTCATAGGTCTTTTCCAGGTCGCTGCCGGAGCTGCCGTACATCTCGCGCAGACGGGTGAGCGCGTCCTTAAACTGCTCGCCTGCCTTCTGCTCCTCGTCCCGCGCGGCGACGACGCGTTTCTTAAGCAGGTCGCGCTTATACACGCCCACCTTTTCGTAAGCGGAATACATGACGCTGCTGCAACCGCTGCCCAACAGCAGCCCGGCGCAGAGGGTCAAGAGGGTCGCGAAAATGAATCGTTGTTTCATGCCCGGCGAATCTGCCGCAGGTCGGAGCGCGGGGCAAGAGAGGGGTGAGGATGCTCGACGTCACACCTGATGGTGGGGCGCGTCGCTCCGCGCGCGCCGCTGGATCGGAGGAACGTGCTCTGCCAACCAACCGCCAAACCGGCACACAAAGCGCAGGCCCGTTTGGTTTCATCCGCGCCTCACCCGGCGCGCGCGGAGCGACGCGCCCCACCATCTAAGGCTGGCACCAATCATCGCCTCCGCCAGCAGGATGGACTTTGCCCCGCGTTCTGCTTTCATCGCGGCAAAACAATTCGTGCCATGAACAACTACCAGTCCTATCGCGGTCTGCCGCTGTGCGCCGGTCTCGGCACCTTCGAGGAAGTCTCGCGGCCCGGTCTCGCCGTCGAGCAATGCGTGGCGCGGCTCAAGCGCGTCCACTACGGGTTCAAGCGGCTCCACCAGATTTTCACCGCCCGACTCACGGCGGAACCCATCTACGAATTGAAGATGGCCTTCAGCCTGCACGCCTACCTCTGCGCCGAACACGTCTCGGCCCTGCGCCTGCGCGTGAGCGAGATGCGCGAACCACCCCTTGGCCTCGACGTGGTGCCGCACGCTGCGCTGGAAATGTTCTTCGATGAAATACTCGCCGCGCCCTCCACGGAGTTGCTGCTGCTGGGTCTCTACGAAAAAGCCCTGCCCGCGCTGCAAGCCGCCTGCGAACGCCATCTCGCTGATACAAACAAGCTCGTCGATTACCCGAGCGTGCGCCTCTGCCGCTTCGCGCTGCTCGAACTCGCCGACCTTCGCACTTACGGCCAGCAGGCCATCGCGCAACTCGTCACGCCCGCCTCACGCGAACAAGCCGGCCCGTGGCTCGCGCTGCTCGACGACTGCCTCGCCGCCGCGGGCGCACTGCACGGAGCCGAGGCGTCGGTGCCGAAGGAACTTTCACGCCAGCACTCCGCCCTGCCCTTCACCTACGATCCCGTGCCCAAACGCGACGAGCGTTTCTCTGATCCTTACAACATGGGCGTGAACGCCGAGGTCTTCCTCTACGACCCGCAGTTCCCGCCCCAGGCCAAGACCCTGATGATGTTCTACAAACGGCTGCGCGAGATCGACGTGCCGGAAATGATGGCCAGCATCATCACCGAGACGCCGGGCAAACCGTGGGCCTATTACCGCGACATGACGCGGCAGCTCTGGGACGAAGCCCGCCACGCCATGATGGGCGAGATCGGTTTCGTGCAGGCGGGCGTGGACTGGCGCAAGGTCATGGTCAACTTCACCTGGTCGCTCGCGCTCAACACCCAGCTCAAACCCATCGAACGCCACGCCGTGCTTTACTTCATCGAACAGGGGTTGATGCCCAAGCTGGGCAAACGCTTCGAGTGGGACGTGGCTCTCGCCTCCGGCAATCCGCTGGCCGCGCTCTTTCAAGACTTCGACTGGGCCGATGAAGTCCTGCACGCCCGCGTCGGACGCGACTGGTATGTGAAGGAGTTTGCCGATCCCAAGGAAGCCGTGCGCTACGGCGACGAATGCTGGTCCAAGGTGCTGGTCGGCTGGCGGCAATGGCGCGACGAAGGGCTTACGCAACATCGCAACTGGTGGCCCGACGTGTATCTCGAAGCCTGCCGCAGCCGGAACGTCGCGCCTGATCCCGAAGTGCTGGCCTTCAACACCACCTACGAGAACGTGCGCGCCGACTTGAAGCATCTGACGGGGTCGGCGTAGCTGAGTTCTTGCGCCAACTGCTGGTTGATTTTACAGCGTGCAAGACATGACGACGCCTTCTCCCTCACCCCGGCCCTCTCCCCACGGAGAGGGAGAATCACATCCCGCGTTCGGGCGAATCCAAGCGCGGGAAAAGTTCGTGCGTCGGAAAACTACGACTCCCTCGCCCAGCGGGAGAGGGCCGGGGTGAGGGAGAACGGCACGCCATTCCACACGCCACAGTTCAAACAGAGTTGCCCTTACTTCACCCGGCCCAACTCGGAGAGATAACGCACCAAATCGCGGAATTCTTCGCGGGTCAGCGTGTCCGCCAGACCGGCCGGCATGACCGAGCCAACCTGCCGCCGCTCCTGAATGGCGGCGCGGCGCAGGCGCACTTCGCGATTCTCCAGCGTGTCGCGCACCACCAGTTCATCGCGCGTCTCGCGCAGGACGTAGCCCTGATGTTCCTCGCCGTCCTTCATCGTCACGGCCACGGCGATGTAGCCCTCCTTGATTTCCTTCTGCGGTTCCAGAATCGCGCCCACGATGAACTCCACCGGCTGCGCGCTGCCCAGCGCGCTC
>JAYVWQ010000118.1:0-5157 GCA_043785945.1 Akkermansia sp. | reverse complement strand
ATGACCGTGCTGCGCCAGTCGTGCAGGAAAAAGAAGACGGTCAAGGCCACGAGGATGGCCCCGAAGATGAGATGGAAGCTGACCTCGTTGAGCGACTTCTTGATGAAGATGGACTGGTCCCGGATGAGCGCGAGTTTGAAGTCGGGCGGCATGATGTGTTCCAACTCCAGAAGCTTGGCCTTCACGCGGTCGATGACGGCGACGGTGTTGACGCCCGACTGTTTGCGCACCACCACGGTGACCGAGTTCTCACCATTCAGGCGCGCGAGGGAGCGCGGCTCCTCCACCCCATCGCTGACGTCGGCGACATCGCGCAGATAGATGGGCTGGCCGCTGGAGTTGCCGACGATCAACTCGTTGAAATTCTCCACTGTCGCCATGCGGCCGAGCGTGCGCACGGTCAGCTCGCGCGAACCCTGCTCGACGCGGCCCTCGGGCAGTTCGAGGTTCTGCTGCTTGAGCGCCTGCCGCACGTCATCAATGGTCAGGCCGCGCGCCCGCAGCCGGTCCACATCCACCGCCACCTGCACGGCGCGCGTGCGTCCGCCCACGATGGTCACGGCCCCCACGTCGAGCACGGTTTCCAGGTTCTGCTTGAGCACCTTGTCCGCGATGTAAGTGATTTCCCGCAACGAGCGCGGCCCGCTCATGCTGATGGACACCACGGGCAACGCATCCAGATCGAACTTGCCGATGATGGGTGTTTCGGTGCCGGCCGGCAGTTGGGAGAGAATGGTGCTGACCTTGTCGCGCACATCCTGGGCGGCGACATCGCGCCCGCGCTCGAAGAGGAATTGAACCGTGATGCGGGAGACGCCCTCGCGCGTGGTACTGGAAAGTTCGTCCACGCCCTCGATGGTGTTGATGACCTCCTCCAGCGGCTTGGTCACGCTCGTCTCCATCTCCTCGGGCGACGCGCCGCGCAAGGTGGTCGTGACCGTGATGACCGGCAACTCGACGTTGGGGAACTGGTCGATGCCGATCTTGTGGAAGGAAAACCAGCCCAGCACCACGAGGAGCAGGTTCATCATCGTGGCGAAGACGGGCCGCCGGATGCAGATGGCGGCGAGACCGACGCCGGGGGCGGAGGCACCTTCGGTTTCGGAATGAGGGCGAGGTGGGGCGTCGCTCATTGGTCGCCCGATGGTTCGAGGTGAGCTTGAATCGCCGCCTTCAACCGGACGAGGTCTTCGTTCACCGCGTCCCAGATGATTTGAAGATCAACCCGGAAATATTCGTGAACGACCAGGTTCCGCGTGCCCGCGATTTCCCGCCAGGGAATCTCCGGGTGCGCCTGCTTGAAGCCGTCGGAAACCGCGCGCGTCGCCTCACCGATGACCTGGATGTTCCGAATCACCGCGTCCTGCATCATGGAGTTGGTGAAAAA
Source organism: Akkermansia sp. (assembly GCA_043785945.1). GTDB lineage: Bacteria > Verrucomicrobiota > Verrucomicrobiia > Limisphaerales > SIBH01 > JANNGC01. The sequence continues at coordinate 3,770 of JAYVWQ010000118.1, read as the reverse complement.
ACTCTCCGCCGCCGGAGCCGTGTACGACTGGATGAGCTCGATGGCTGCGACGATGTGGAGCAGGCGGGCGTGATCGTCCATCATAGCTCTTGGGCATCCGCGTAAATTCGATCCTTCATCTGCGGATCAATCGCCCCCGGCGTGGCCACATCCACGGGGCAGCCGAGCAAATCCTCCAGATCGAGCCGAAACCCGGAGAGATCAAACAGACCGCGATGCGGCTCCATCTCCACGAGAAAATCCACGTCGCTGGCCGCCGTGGCTTCACCGCGCGCCAGCGAGCCGAACACGCGGATGTTTTTCACGCCGCGCCGGGCCGCGACCTGAAGAATCTCCGCCTTGTGACCACGCACCTTGGAGAGCGTCGGGCCGGATTGAATCATCATGTCACTCATGGTGGGAGGATGGCACAGGGTTCAGGGCTTGGCGACGCGTGGTTTCGATTCCGGGGCGACGTCCTTCACCCGCACCTTCGCGCCGTCGTAGAGTTTGGTCTGGCCGGAGACGACGATGCTTTCACCCGCCTTGACGCCGGAAAGAATTTCCTGCTGGCCGTCCACGACGCGGCCCACCTGCACCTCGCGCGGCTTGGCCACGCCGTCCTGCACCACGAACACCTTGTTGATGCCCACGAAGCTGACCACCGCATCCAGCGGCACGACGGTGGTGGGCACGTTGCGTTCGAGGACAAGTTCCCCGCGCGCGAAAGTGCTGGCGCGCAGCCGGCGGTCGGGATTCTGCACCAGCGCGCCCAAGGCAAAGGCGCGGGTCGTCGTGTTCACTTGCGGGCTGATAAGGAAAACTTTGCCCTCGAACTTCTCGCCGGGAAACGCATCGACGGTGAAGACCACGGGCTGCTCCTTGCGCACCAGCGCGGCGTAACGCTCCGGAGCCTGCACGATGTATTTGAGCACGCCGTCATTGACCACGCGGAAGATCGGATCGCCGATTTTTTTGAAATCACCGGCGCTGGCGATGCGTTCGGCCACGGCGGCCTCGAACGGAGCCTTCACATGCGAGCGTTGCAGATTCAGTTGCGCGATGGCCTCGGCCGCCTCAATGGACTTCACTTCGGCGCGCGCCTGCTCCGCTTCCGCAACGGCCTTGTCGCGGTCGGACTGCGAGGCGATGGCCCCGAGATCACCGATGCGCTTGAGTTCCTTCTCCGCATTCGTCGCCGTGGCTTGGGCCTTGGCGACATTCGCCGCCGCCTGCCGGGCCAGCGCTTCAAAGAGCGTGGTGTCGATGAGCGCCAGTTCCTGGCCGGGCTGCACGCGGTCGCCAAAATCCACCAGCGTCCGCTCCACCTTGCCCTCGACCTCCGCGCCGAGCGTGGCTTCGTCCTTGGCGAAGAGCGTGCCGACAATGGGCAGCGTGCGATCCATCGGCCGCGTCACCACCATTTGCACATCGACGGGGATGACCGCCACCCCGCGCCGCGCGGCGGGTGCGGCCTGCTTGGGAGAACAGGCGCAGACGAACAACAGGGCCGCGAGAGCCAGCCCGCGCGCGCAAAGTTGCCTGCGGAATTGGGGTTGTTCGGTCATGGAGCAGATTTGGAAGCAACTCATGCGGATTCTATTCAGAAGGCCGAACGCTCTGGGGCAGTGGGTTCGGCGAACCGGGACAATAGTTGATTCATAAGGCGCGGATTCTCAGGGGCGGAAAATGCGAAGTCAAATGGCGCGGCAGCCCGGGGTGCGATGGGAAGTGAGGGGCGGGGATGTGGGTCAGGCATCCTGCCTGAGAGCCGATCGGCCCCGGAGCGCGCCCGTCCTCGGGCGCAGCAACATGGGAAAGCCCGTGGGCGCGGATTTTTCCCACGCGCTCAAAGTCAGCAACGCTGCTGCGCCCGAGGACGGGCGCGCTCCGCCAGCGAATTTTCCGACCGGACTTCCACCCATGTCGGGCGCTGCTTACGGCTTGCGCAGCCGGTAGAAGGTGTTGGTGCCAATCCGGTTGGTGAAGGTCTTCACGCCGTTGGTGGTGATGATGGGATTGGTCACGGAACGCCAGTTGGTGGCGGGCATCCGGGGGCTGAGGTATTCGGCGACGAATCCGGTGGGGGTCGTGGGCCAGGAGAGGACCACGTTGGTCAGACTGCGCCGGATGTTGAGCGCGGGCAGATCGATGACGCGGAGGGTGGTGCTGCGGGTGTTGTTGGCCGGGAAGGGGTCGAACGCGGAACTGCTGATGTTGAAGGGGACGCTTTTCTGACCGGGCGTGGTGGTGGTGAGGACGAGGGTGGCGTTGCCATTGGCCCCGCTGGCCATCAAGCCGGGTCCGCAGATGACGTTCGTGCCGGAGATGACGCAGCCGCCGTAGGCGGAGGTGGCGGAAAGTGCGGTGACGCCGGGGGGCAGGGTGACGGTGAGCAGGGCTTCGATGGGAGAAGGCCCGGCGTTGGTCATCTTGGCCGTGCAGGTGAAGTTCAGGCCCATGAAATTCGAGGAGGGAGAAGTGCCGGTGCCGAGGGAAAGGTCGGCGACGGGGAGGACGGTGAGGGGCAGGCTGGCGGCGTTATCGCCGGGCACGGGATCGGAGTGAGCGCTGGCGATCCAGACATTGTTGAAATCCGCGCCGGCCGTGGCTCCGCGAGCCACGATGCTGAGGGTGACGATTTGGTTGGTCGGGAGGGCGGGAATGCTGGCACGGACGCCGCCGGTGATCTGGGACCAACTGCCAGTGGAGATGGTGGCGGACTGGAAGGTGACTTGGGCCGGGAAGAAGTTGGTGAGGGCGACGTTGGTGGCGGTGTTGGGGCCGTAGTTCACGAAGGTCACGGTGTAGGTCACGTTGCTGCCCGCGTAGATGGTGGAGGCCGAGGCGAAGAGGTTCAAGGCCAGTTCTGAAACCAGGGTGACGCGGGTGATGGTGGTGCTGGCGTTGTTGTTCGTGGCCGTGTCGGACTCGTAAGCCGTGACGCTGGCGGTATTGGTCAGGGTGGTGAAATCGATGGGCCGGAGTTTGAGGGAGACGGTGAAGGTGCCGCCGTTGGTCAGTTCGGGCACGAAGCAGGTGAGGATGTTGTTGGCATAGAAGGGAGTGCCCTTGGTGGATGAGACGGAAATGAGGAAGGTGCTGGCGGGAAAGTAATCAATCAGTTCGATCTGGGTGGCCTTGTAGGGGCCGCGATTGCTGACCAGCAGGGTGTAATTGATGTTGCTGACCGTGGAGGCCGGGCTGGGCGTGGCCGTCTGGGTGAGCACGAGGTCCGCGAAGCCGCGCACGGGAGTGATCAGGGTGTGGCGGTTGTTGCCGTTGTTGAGTTCGGTTTCGGCGGCGGTCACGCGGGCGAAGTTCGTGGTCGGTCCTGGTTGCGTGGCGGTGACGGTGACCGTGAGCACAGCCGTGGCGCGGTTGGTGAGCGTCCCGATGTTCCAATAAATGGTCTGGTTGGTGCGGGTGTAGGAGCCGCGCGTGACGGAGATGGACACAAAATTCATTGTGGCGGGCAGCAGGTTGGTCAACAGGACGGAGGTGTAATTTGATTTTCCGCTGTTCACCACGCGCGCGGTATAAACCAGGTTGCTGCCCACGAGCACGGTGTTGACGGAGCCGGTGACGGAGACCGAGAGGTCTGGCTCGAAGGCGAGCTTCGCGAGGAATGAGTCCGAGTAACCACCCCTGAAAGGACCGTTCGGTCCGGCCAAGGGCAGACCGTTGGTGGAGGTGGTCAGGCCCGTGATGTAAATTTCCTCGCTCGTGTTCAGAAAAAGGCTATTGCCCAGCCCCGCCTCCTCCAAGCCAGGCCCGCCATAGTAGGTGGC
>JAYVWQ010000117.1:0-6352 GCA_043785945.1 Akkermansia sp. | reverse complement strand
GCCTCCCCGGAAATTCGCACCCCGCGCGCCTTGGCCGCGCGCAACAACTCCACCGACCGCGCTGAACTGAGGTGCTGGCAGTGGATGTGCGTCCCGGTCAGTTCCGCCAGCAGGATGTTGCGAGCCACGATCATGTCCTCCCCTGCCGCCGGCCAGCCGCGCAGGCCCAAGGCTGCGCTCCAATAGCCCTCGTGCATCACCCCGTCCGTCACCAGCGCGTAATCCTGGCAGTGATCCATCACCGGCAAGTCAAACATCCCCGCGTATTCCAGCGCCCGCCGCATCAATTCATTGTTCTGGATGCAATGCCCGTCATCTGTGATGGCGACTACGCCGGCGGCTTTGAGCGACCCAATCGGAGCCAGTTCCTCCCCAGCGAGGCCTTTCGTGATCGCGCCGGTTACGAAGACATTCACCACGCCCTCGCGCGCCGCCTTCTCCTTCACCAGCGCCACCGCCGCCGGATTATCCAGGCTGGGCGAGGTGTTTGGCATGCATACGACGGTCGTGAACCCACCCCGCGCCGCCGCCATCGTCCCAGTGGCCATCGTTTCTTTCGCCGACTGGCCTGGCTCGCGCAAATGGGCATGGAGATCGATGAGGCCGGGACAAACAATTTTCCCCCGCGCGTCCAGACGGGGAATTTCCGGGCCGGCCTGTTGCGCTGCGCCCGCGCCCACGGCGGCAATTTTGCCGTCGCGCAAAAAAACATCGGCGAGGCCATCGAGGGAACTGGCGGGATCAATCACGCGGCCACCGGTAATCAGAAGCGAACTCATCGGTCGCGGAGACTACCGTTCGCCCCCGGCGCGTAAAGAAACAACTGGCCCACCCCGCGCAAAATGCGGCTTCCGTTTCTGATCTTGAAATTCCACCCCAAAAGAATTGGAATAAACGCCTCAGTCAGAAACCAATTACCTATGAAACAATTGCCGTTTGTCCTCCTGACCCTAGCCCTGCCCGTGTTTGCCGACGGTCCCCGCAGCGGCCATCAGGAATTTTTTGGCCCGCTTTACCAACCGCAGCCGGCGGCCCGCGCCCAGGCCACGGGCCAAGCAGCGCCCCAGAAGCCCCTCGATGCCGTCCTCCGTTGGAATAAAATCGCCATCAATGCCAGCGGTCTTGACCACACTCCGGTGGCGATGGGCGAGGCCCGCGTCTTCGGCGAACAACTCGGCCCCTGCCGCGCCGCCCGCGCGATGGCCATTGTGCATATCGCCATGTTCGACGCCGCCAACTCCGTGGGCCGCAAATACGAAAGCTACACCGGCATCCACGGCGGGGCCGGCACGCCCATGCGCGCCGCCGTCAGCCAGGCCGCGCATGACACATTGAGCGCCCTCTTTCCCTCCCAAACAAATTACTTCAACGCCTGGCTGGAAGACGATTTGGCGCTGGTGAAAAGCAAAGCCCAGCGCCGCCGCGGCGTGAAGCTCGGCCAGCGCGTGGCCGCCCGGATTTTGGAACTCCGCGCCCACGACGGTTCCCAACACACCGAGATGCGGCTGGGCACGAATGAAGATGATTTCATCACCAGCGACCTGCCCGGCCACTGGCGTCAAGACCCCATCAGCCATGTGCCCATCGCCCTGGGCGCGCGCTGGACGAACAACCTGCCCTTCGTATTGGAAAGCTGCGCCCAGTTCCGTCTCCCGCCGCCGCCCGCTCTGGACAGCGCTGAATACGCCCTAGCTTTTCTGGAAGTGAAACTGTTCGGCGGGGACGGCACCAACACTCCCACCGCCCGCACCACCGACCAGACCAGCCTCGCAATCTTTTGGGCTTACGATGGCACTCCGAGCCTTTGCGCCCCGCCCCGGCTCTACAATCAAATCACCACCCAGATTGCCGATCAGATGCAGACCAGCTCGCTCGAACAGGCCCGCCTCCTCGCTCTCGTCAACGTCGCCATGTGCGACGCCGGTTCATCCGCCTGGGACACGAAATACTTTTATGATTTCTGGCGGCCCGTCACCGGCGTGCGCGAAGCCGGTTCCGGCACTGGTCCCACCGGCGCGGGAGACGGCAATCCCTACAACACGGGCGACGTGAATTTCATGCCCCTCGGCGCTCCGGCCAGCAACCTGACCGGACCGAACTTCACCCCGCCCTTCCCTGCCTACCCCTCCGGTCATGCCACTTTCGGCGGCGCGCTCTTTCAAACCCTGCGCCGTTTCTACGGTCGTGATGACATAGCCTTCACCTTTGTCTCCGATGAATTCAACGGTGAGACTATCGATAACCAGGGCAACCCCCGTCCCTACCTGCCGCGCAGCTTCGACACTCTCTCCCAAGCTGAGGAGGAAAACGGTCAGAGCCGCATTTACTTGGGCATCCACTGGTCCTTCGACAAGACCGGCGGCATCATCCAGGGCCGTCAGGTGGGAGACTATGTTTTCGACCACACCTTCCGCCGGCGCGGCGCGACGACGCAGGCGCAATAAGTTTCCGGCCCGGTCGTCCGGGGTTTCAAGGCTGCGAGCATCCATACTCATTCTCGCAGTCTTTTCACTTTGAATGGGCCGAGCGCGCGCGGCTCCGTTGACAAGGAAAGGTTCCTCGCTAAACTGCGGCGCATCGGCAGCGGGTGTAGCTCAATGGTAGAGCTCCAGTTTTCCAAACTGGCCACGAGGGTTCGATTCCCTTCACCCGCTCCATCTCCAAAAAATGGCTGAATAAAGCGTATTGATGACATTTCAGCACAGATTGTATTTCTAAGGCATAACAATATGGCATAAAGCATCCACCGAAATCCGCCACATTTAACGGTGTCCACAGAGGTTCAAATGGATGGAACCATCAACATCATTCGCTCGCCCATTCACCCACCCGCAAACACCGGCAGAAATCCAGCCTTGTCAGAATCCTCGCCACCTCTTCCCGTTTGCCGCCCTGAACTTTAATCCGGCGAATGGGTTGTTGAAGCCGGTCACGGGTGGAAAAAGTCGCTCCGTCAACGTGTACGCAAACGGAGCGACTCGCCCAAACGTCGCACCGCTAGGATCGGTGCATCTGAAACCCATCGGTGATCATCCAGAAAAACATCCAACTGAAACACCACCTTCAATAAAGGATCCTTCTCTCCATCTGTAATCCATACCCTGCCCGCCCCTTTGTGGGGTTCGGACGATCCTCCGATGGGGCAAAGGCCCCAATGCCTCCCCAGCGTCTTCTGGCTATTCTGTGCCGATGAAAATCGCAAACACCGCCTTCGCAGGCGAGAGCAAGCCGAGGTTCGGAAGCAGTTGAGTGCCAAATTGAAGGACGATGGAGGACAGCGACTTGAACACGAAATGACCGACCAGTTACTGCCAAGCAGAGTCCTTTGACCGACTGGGACCGGGCCATTTCATTGTGAACGCTGCATCTAGGAAAGGGATCGGCTTGGAAACCTTGCTCAGCCGGGTGAGCGAGTATGTGCTGCCGCGCATCGCCGCCGATGAACCGCCGCTACGCGCGGAAGTTTTCAGCCTCGAACAACTGATCCACCACGCCAAGACCCTGGCCGCCAACCACCCCGTCGTCCGGCAGCGAGGCTCCAACCGGTTGCTCGCGCGGCTCGACGACAATGAACAGATCCTGAGAGAATTCAACCGCGCGACCCAGATCGTGGACCAAACCCGGCGCGTCACCCACGCGGCTGAATGGCTGCTCGATAATTTTCACCTGATCGAAGAGCAGATTCAGATGGCCCGCCGCCATCTGCCCCGGGGTTACAGCCGTGAACTGCCGCGCCTCGTGGCGGGTTCTTCCACCGGGCTGCCGCGCGTTTATGACCTCGTGCTGGAAATCATTTCGCATGTGGATGCGCAGATTGATGCCGAGCCGTTGCGCGCCTTCATCGGGGCTTACCAAACCGTCTCCGCCTTGAAACTGGGCGAGCTGTGGGCGGTGCCGATCATGCTCCGGCTGGCGTTGATTGAGAACCTGCGCCGCGTCACCGCCCGCCTGATGGTTGCGCGGCACGATCGCGATCTGGCGGATCTCTGGGTCGAGCGGCTGCAGGACATGGCGGAGAAGAATCCTGCGCACCTCATTGTCGTGGTGGCCGACATGGCGAAGTCCACCCTGCCCTTTTCCAGCGCCTTCGTGGCGGAGTTCTCGCAACGCCTGTCGCGCCAAAGCCCGGCGATGCATCTGGCGCGGACCTGGCTGGAGCATCGGCTCACGGACCAGGGACTTTCCATCGAGCAACTGGTCAACCTTGAAAGCCAGAGCCAGGCGGCCGATCAGGTTTCCGTCAGCCATACCATCAACAGCCTGCGCTTCCTGGGTGCTTTGGACTGGCGCGAGTTTGTCGAGGACATGAGCCAGGTGGATGAGACGCTGCGCCTCGATCCGGCGGGCGTTTACGGGAAGATGGATTTTTTCACTCGTGACCGCTACCGCCATTCGGTCGAGAGCATTTCACGCCACAGCCAGCTCGATGAGTCGGAGGTGGCGCGAACGGCCATCCATCTGGCCGAAGCCAGTGCGCGGGAAAAAGGAATTCAACACCGGACCGCGCACGTGGGTTTTTATCTGATTGATAAAGGACTCCCGGCGCTGGAACGCGCGACCGAAATGCGCCCGCCCTGGCAAACTGCCCTCGAACGGCACATCCACCGCTTTCCGCTGACCTTCTATGCGGGCGGAGTTTTGTTGCTCACGGCGCTGGGAACTTTTGGGTTAATTCAGCCGGCGCGGGCGCTCGAGGTGGAAGGCTGGAAGCTGGTTTTCTTCACGCTGGTGTTCTTGCTTTGTTCCAGCCAACTGGCGGTGGCGTTGATGAACTGGCTGTCCACCTTCCTCGTCAAACCCTGCCTCCTGCCGCGTCAGGATTGCTCCAAGGGCATCGCGCCCGAGTGCCGGACCATGGTGGTGGTGCCGACCATGTTGACCAGTCCCGGCGCGATCGCCCGGCTGATCGAAAGTTTGGAGATTCACTATCTCGCCAATCGAGATCGGAACCTTTACTTCGCGTTGTTGACCGATTTCCTGGACGCACCCGAAGAGTTCCTTCCGGAAGACGCCGTGCTGGTGGCGCGCGTGCGCGCCGGAGTGGAAATGCTCAACGCCAAGTATCAATTCGACCGGCCCAACATTTTCTTCCTCTTCCACCGGCCCCGCCGTTGGAACAACGTCGAAGGACTGTGGATGGGTTACGAGCGCAAGCGGGGCAAGCTGACGGAGTTCAACGGCCTGCTCCGCGGCGGGTCCCGCGAATGTTTTTCCGAAGTCGTCGGCGACACTTCGATCCTGCCGGCCATCAAGTTTGTCATCACGCTCGACACCGACACACAGCTTCCTCGCGAAGCCGCCCGCCAGCTCGTGGGAACGATGGCGCATCCGCTGAACCGGCCGCAATTCGATCCGGTCCGGGGCGTAGTGACTGAAGGCTACAGCATTTTGCAGCCGCGCGTGGGCGTGAGTCTGCCGAGCGCCGGACGTTCCTGGTTTGTCAAACTGTTTGCCGGCGATGTCGGGATCGATCCCTACACGCGCGCGGTCTCGGATGTCTATCAGGACTTGTTCCAAGAGGGGTCGTTCATTGGCAAGGGGATCTATGATGTGGATGCCTTTCAGCAAGCCGTCGCCGGCCGCTTCCCGGAGAACGCGGTCCTCAGTCACGACCTGATTGAAGCCTGTCATGCCCGCTCGGCGCTGGTCAGCGACGTCGAGCTGTACGAAGAATATCCTTCCCGCTACAACACCGACATCAACCGGCGTCATCGTTGGATTCGTGGCGACTGGCAGATTGCCCAATGGCTGTTGCCGCGTGTCCCGGGACCGGATGCCCGGCGCATCGCCAATCCCCTTTCCGGTTTGTCGCAATGGAAGATCCTCGACAATCTCCGGCGCAGCCTGGTTCCCGCCGCCCTGCTGCTGGTGCTGCTGGGCAACTGGATGTTGCTCCCCGGCCTCGGTGCCACCGGTCCCCTGTTGGTCCTCGCGATCATCACCCTGCCGGCCTGCTTGTCGGCAATCATCGAACTTTTCCGCCAGCCGCGCGAAGTGTCGCTGAAGATGCATCTGCGCGGGCTGAGCGACTCATTCGGACGCCAACTCGGCCAGGCCCTGCTCACGCTGGTGTTCCTGCCGTACGACGCGTTCATCAGCCTCGACGCCATCGGTCGCACGCTGGTGCGGTTGCTGGTCACTCGTAAGCGTCTCTTGGAATGGCAAACCGCCAGCGACGCCGAACGCCTGGCCCACCGCGGACCCGCAGGATTTTTTGCGACCATGTGGATCGCTCCCTTCGTCGCTCTGGCCGGCGGGGCTTTCCTAGCCTTGATGCAGCCTGCGCAGTTGTCTTTGGCCGCGCCTTTCCTGTGCCTCTGGCTGGTTTCCCCTTGGATCGCCTGGCGCATCA
>JAYVWQ010000116.1:0-4777 GCA_043785945.1 Akkermansia sp. | reverse complement strand
GCGCGAAGGACGCGAAGAAGACAGGTTCGTTAAAAGTCTGGAATGTTTCTTTCCGCCTTCGCCCCCTTCGCGTCCTTCGCGCGACCTCATCCGTTTTCCCCGCCCCGTTCCGATTACAGAAATGTTTGAATAGCGTCGAATTGATCGGGGTCAGAAATGGGCGTTGGTAAAGGGCGTCAGGAACGCAAGACGGACCAAACCCAGGGCGAGTCGCCCCGCCGGTCGGGAGAAAAAATCCTATGAAACTAATGCAGAAGAACTGTCTCTACGCGGCGCCGCGATCCAACGCGGCGGCCTTCACACTCATCGAGCTGCTCGTGGTCGTGGCCATCATCGCCATCCTCGCGAGCATGCTGCTGCCCGCCGTGGCCAAGGGCAAGGAGAGCGCGCGCCGCATCTCGTGCGTGAACAACCTGCGCCAGCTCGGCCTCTCCCAGCAGATGTTTGCCGACGACAACGAAGGCCGGTTCACCCCGCGCCAGGCTCCGTTCTGGCCCGAGCGTTTGCTCACTTACTACGTGAACAGCAACCTGCTCCACTGCCCGACTGATGACGCTGCGCATCCGCGCAGCTACATCATGAATGGCTGGAATGATTATTTTAACGAGACGATGACGCCGGCAGAATTCACGGAATACATGGCGCACAACATTCCGCTGGGCATGGCCGAGTCCGCGATCAAGGAGCCTTCTGAGACAATTCTATTCGCGGAAATGCTCCCCGAGTTCACGCACAAGCACATGGATTTCCTTCAGCCTCCCACGGGCGACGATCTGCGCGTCGTGGATCAAACGCGGCATGGTGGCAATTCCACGACCCAGACCGGCGGGGCCAACTACGCCTTTGCTGACGGCAGCGTGCGCTACCTGCGCTTCGGGCAATCGGTCAATCCGCGCAACCTCTGGGCCACCACCGACGAGTGGCGCAACATCGGGACGCCCTAGTCGTCGCACCAACGGTTGAAACACTTTGAGGTCGCGTGGCACACTGGCCGCGTGACCTCTTTTCATTTCGTGCGCGGCGGACTCGTTGGTCTGCTGGCTTTCGCTGTGTTGTCGCTGGTGGGTTGCCGCTCGCCCCGCCCTGATTCACCCACCTCCACGCGCCCGCCCAACGTCGTCATCATTTTCTGCGACGACATGGCCTACGCGGACATCGCGCCTTTCGGCTCGAAGACGGCCACGCCCCATCTCTCCCGCATGGCCGACGAAGGAATGCGTTTCACGGATTTCTACGCGGCGCAAGCCGTGTGCTCCGCCTCACGCGCGGCTTTGCTCACCGGCTGTTATCCCAATCGCATCGGCATCCGTGGCGCGCTCTCGCCCCGGGCGAAGATCGGATTGAATCCCAATGAGCAGACCCTCGCGGAAATTCTGAAAGCACGCGGCTACGCCACCGCCATCTACGGCAAGTGGCATCTGGGCGACGCTCCGCAGTTTCTCCCCACGCGCCACGGCTTCGACGAATGGTTCGGCCTGCCCTACTCGAACGACATGTGGCCGCACCATCCCACCGTCGGCACGAATTACCCGCCGCTGCCCCTCTATGAAAACGAAAAGGTCGTGCAACTCATGCCCGACCAGACGCAGCTCACCACCTGGTCCACCGAACGCGCCGTGAAGTTCATCGGGCGTAATAAGGATCGCCCCTTCTTCCTCTACGTGCCGCACAACATGCCCCACGTGCCCATCCATGTGAGCCGCAAGTTCGCCGGGAAATCCGGGCGCGGCCTCTACGCCGACGTCATCATGGAAATCGACTGGTCGGTCGGGGAAATTCTCGGCGCGCTGAAACGTAACGGACTCGACGACAACACCCTCGTCGTCTTCACCTCCGACAACGGGCCGTGGCTGCTCTACGGCGATCACGCGGGCGACGCGCGGCCCCTGCGCGAAGGCAAGGCCACCACCTTCGACGGCGGCGTACGAGTGCCCGGCCTGATGCGCTGGCCGGGAAAAATTCCCGCCGGCACCGTCTGCCACGAGATGGCCTGGACCATGGACCTGCTCCCCACCATCGCGCGGCTCGCCGGCACCAATGCCCCCACCGACCGCATCATTGATGGCCGCGACCTCTGGCCCCTCATGTCTGGCCAGCCCGGCGCGCGCACGCCCCACGAGGCTTATTACTACTATTGGGACAATGCGCTCGAAGCCGTGCGCTCCGGCCAGTGGAAGCTCCATCTCGGTCACGAATACGTGCAGCCCGCTCCGCCCGGTGGTGGTGGACGGCCCGGCAAATACGCCCGGCCGAAAATCGGCGTGGAGCTGTTCGATCTTGGGCAGGACGTGCGGGAGACAAACAACCTCGCCGCGCAATTCCCCGAAGTGGTCGCGCGCCTGCAAACCCTCGCCGAACAAGCCCGCGTGGACCTCGGCGATTCCCTCACCAAGCGCAAGGGCGCGAACGTGCGCGAGCCGGGAAAACTGAGTGACGGCAAGTGATCGCTAGCGCAGGTAAGTAATCACTTCAGAGCATCCTTAACACTCGCATCCAACCACATAAACTGGGTTATCAGTGAAACAGCGAAACCAGTAACCGTCTTCTCGTCGTTTGCTTTCTCTTGGTCGGCGGTCACCTGCATAATAAAAGTACTGGAAATTGGCATGAGTAGCGCAACGGACCCCGGCCCCTTTTGAGCAGCGAAAGTTGCCCCTCTCAACATGTCTTTCGTCATTCGTGGCTGCCGAACAAAATAGAGTTGAGCCAGAATTTCCGGGAGTGGAAGGACAATTGTATCCCAATCATCTCCAGCAATTTTTGAATTGAGCGGTCGCTCACGTATGTCTTCACGTTCCTCATCCCAAACAACCAAATCCTGAATTCGAGTTCGTTGCGCTCCGAGTTCAGCAGCGGAATCGAGGTGCTCCTGAGTGAGACGTGTGCAAATGCTCAACGCTCTAGCCGTATCTTTGTCATGGGCTTTCACTATATCCTGACAAAGCAGGTTTGAAAAAATAAAGGCGCCATTCGCGAAGCGATTATGCACCCAAGTTGCCTCTGGAAGCTGTAACGAGTTTTGTCGAATGAGGTTATTCCCGACCTCCTTCAATGCGTTGGTTAAGATTTTATCAGGCGATTTCTTAAAAAAATTAAACATGACTTGTCCCGCCACCAATGTGTTCAACGCCCCTCTCGATTTTATCTATACCGTCCCCGCCTCCGGCCTCACCCACGGGGCGCGGTAGGGGCGGGCGAGCAGGTTGTTCGCCTCCTCGTCGTTCTGCACCTTGCCGCGCGCGGCGTCCCAGTGGATGGAGCGGCCAATCTGCGCGGAGACGTTGGCCAGGATGCACGAGGCGCTGGAGATGTAGCCCTGCTCGATGTCGGCCACGGGCGTGCCGCGCGTCCCGATGTTCTTCAGAAGGTCCTGCATGTGGCCGCGCACCGCCGAGGCGACGTGCTTCTCCAAATCCTTCTCCGTCTGGTCCTCGGGATATTTCTCATACTCGAAGAGCGGCTCGCCCTTGAGGGTGGATTCCTTTTTGCCGGAGGGATAGAAGTCGTAGCCGTTCACGCCCGCCTTGAGCACGCCCTTCTCGCCGTAGAAAATCGCGGCCCAGGGATACTTCGGGTCGGGCGCGTCGCCCCAGGTGCGGTGTGTCCAGACCACGTTGAGCTCGGGAAATTCAAAGAGCGCGGTCTGGGTGTCGGAGATGTTGGCCACGCTTTTCTTGTCCACGTAGATGCCGCCGCTGGAGCTGACGCGGGTGGGCCAGCCGAGGTCGAGCATCCAGCGCGTCATGTCGAGCATGTGAACGCACATGTCGCCCACGATGCCGTTGCCGTACTCGGTGAAGGCGCGCCAGCCGCGCGGGTGCATGATCTTGTGGAAGGGGCGCAGGGGCGCGGGTCCGGTCCACATCTCGAAGTCGAGGTTCTCGGGCGGCATGCCGGAGGCGGGCGAGGCGTCGCGCGCGCGCATGTGGTAGTAGCAGCAGATTTCGACGTGGGAAATTTTGCCGAGCAGCCCGGCCTTGATCACGCGGTCGCGGGCCTCGATGAGGTGCGGGGTGCTGCGGCGCTGCGTGCCGATCTGCACGACGCGCTTGTATTTGCGCGCGGCCGCGAGCATGGCCTGGCTTTCCGCGACATCCACGCTGGTGGGCTTCTGGCAATAGACGTCCGCGCCGGACTTCACGGCCTCGATCATGGTGAGCGCGTGCCAGTGATCCGGCGTGCCGATGAGCACGAGGTCGAGGTCCTTCTCCTTGAGCATGGCGCGGTAGTCGGAGTAGAGGCGCGGCTTCTGGCCGGACTTCTGCCGCGAGGCCACGAGGTCGGCGGCATCGCCCAACATTTTCTTGTCCACGTCGCAGAGCGAGACGACCTCGACGGGCGCAACTTGGATGAGGCGGAGCAAATCAATCTTGCCATACCAGCCCGTGCCGATGAGGCCGACGCGCTTTTTCATGTCGCCAAACTCGGCGGCAAAAGCGGGGGCGGCGGCGATGGCGAAAGACGCGGCCGTGCCGGTCTGGAGAAATTGTCGGCGGTTCATGCGCCAGTCGTACGCCTGAAGCGCGGGGCGGGGCAAGCTGATTTCTGAGCCGAGTGTTTCGGAATTTGTCTCACGCGAAGTCCGCGAAGGGCGCGAAGGAAATAAGAAGTGAAACGAAGGCGACTTCTTTGCGTCCTTGGCGGACTTGGCGTGAGGCACGGTTTGCGCCGGCCTGTTTGGTAGCAACTGTCTTAAAGAGAGAGTTGGAAGGAGGAGCATTTGAGGAGGAGGTTGGCCAGTTCGGCGAGTTTGCGCATGAGGGCGACCAGCGCGACT
>JAYVWQ010000115.1:0-27854 GCA_043785945.1 Akkermansia sp. | reverse complement strand
GCTTGACTCAGGTGCTGAATGAGGTCCAAGGCTTCAACTTCGCTAATTTTACGGCCGAGGTGCGCGATCAGGCAACTGACGAGCTTCTGCTTGTTCCTCGGACCTTTGGTGGCGGGCTTGCGCAAATGCTCCAGCACTTGAGCCTCCCGCTCGTCCAAAATGGAGCGTTGAACTTTGGGTGCTGCTGGAGCCTTTGGTTTCAGGGCAGAAGGTTTTGGCTTGGGAGCGGGGGCGGGAAGAGTTGCCGCTGAAAGCTTGGTCGAAGCGGCAAAAGTGAGAGTGGCGAAACTGTCGTGACGGCGCGCGCGGACATGCTTGCTCCGCAGATGCTCAACGAGCGGGTCAAAACCAGCGTCCTTGGACACAATGTGAAAGAATCCCGTCGGGTCGGCCAGCACCGCGCGGCCCAAGTAGTAGGCGAGAGTGAAGTCGAGGGCGTTCTTGCCGGGAGAAGTCAGGCGCAGCAACTGCACGGAGGCGGCGTGGGCCATAAGTTTTTCAACCAAGGGCACGTTGAGCTTGGTCTGGCGCGGTCCCAGTAGCAGCGTGAAGCTGACGGCTTTGGTTCCGATGACGGCGAGATCGATGTCCTGGACGTTCTCGAAATCAACGAAGACGTGATTGATGGGTGGCGGCAATTCGATGTTGGCGACCGGACTCATGGTCTCAGCATGGTCGGCAGATGCGGGCCAACAGTGAAGCTGCATCCGGAGAACACCCACGCCTTTAATGCCGCCCGAAGTACTGCTCGAAGTGGAAGATGAGTTCGAGGCCCGTCACGAAGAGGAAGGCAAAGACCACGCGCATGAAGTGCTTCTCAGAGATGCGCTTGTTCATCCACACGCCGATCCACACACCGAGCGGGATGAACGGGAAGAAAATTAAACTCATCAGCAGCGTGTGTTTGGTAATGAGCGCGTGCGGGGCGAAGACCGGCAGATTGATCTGCGTCTGTTCGATGCAAAAGAACGGCATCTTGAGCCAGTTCACGAAGGTGAAGATGAGCACATTGGTGGCGACAAACACCTGCTTGGGCAGCCGCTGCGGGATGAGGAACATGCTCATGATGGGCCCGGCCCCGTGGGCGAAGGTGGAGGTGATGCCGGCCGCGATCCCGACGGGGACACCGACGCGGTGATTGGGGGCGAAAGCTCCCTCAGCGCGGAAGATTCGGTCCTTCACCAGTTGGAAGAGGACGAAGGTGACGGCAATGATGCCGATGGCCATGTTCAATTCACGGGCGGAGAAGCGCCCGATCAGTTGCACGCCGATGACAATGCCGACGATGACGCCGGGCAGGACGAACTTGAGATTGCGCGCCTCCCATTTGCCCCGGTAGTTCCAGAGCGAAAAGGCGTCGCCCGCGCAGAGCAGGGGCAGGATGATGCCGATGGCTTCCTTGGACCCAAAGGCGAAGACGGCGAGCGGCGTGGTCAGCAGGCCCAGGCCTCCGCCGAAGCCGGCCTTGGAGATGCCGATGAAGAGCACGGCGACGACGGCGAACAGCAACTGCGGGGTGAATTCCGGCACGGGGCGGGACAATCCGCAATGGCCTCGCACTAAGCACGAAGAAATTTCCCCAGCGGGGCGAGCGGAGGGGGAAGCCTCACGCGAAGTCCGCGAAGGGAAAAGGGGTCTTCCCGTCGCGGACTTCGCGTGAGGCCCAGCCCGCTTTTTCGACGCCCCGATCAACCCACAGCCCGGCGAAATGTTTTGAAGTTCGAGCCTCACGCGGCTATCTGAGACAGGCGATATGTTCCAAAGCATTGGTGAAATTGTGATGTTGTTCCTGCGCACCGTGCAGGCGCTGCCGTTGCTTTGGCGGCAGAGACGGAAAGTCTTCGATCAGCTCTTCGACATTGGCAATGCCAGCCTGCTCATGGCGTGCGTTCTTTCCCTCTTCATCGGCGGCGTCCTCGCGCTGGAAACCGGCCCGCTGCTGGCCAAGTACGGGCTGGCCACCTCCATCGGCGGCGGGGTGGGCGTGGCCATGTGCCGGGATCTCGGACCGGTCATGATGGCCATCCTGATCGCAGGCCGCATCGGCTCGGCCATGGCGGCGGAGATCGGTTCCATGCAGGTCTATCAGGAGATCGACGCGCTCCGCACGATGAACATCAATCCCGTTCACTACCTCGTGCTGCCCCGCGTCGTGGCCATCACCATCGCCCTGCCCATGCTGGTCACCTTCGCCATGCTGGTGGGCTGGTGCGGCGGCGCGCTGGTCGCGGCCTCCAACGAAAAGATCGCCGTCGGCTACACGGCTTACTTCTCCAATCTGCGTCAGACCGTGGAGCTGAAGGACGTGTTCGACGGACTGTTCAAGAGCGTCGTCTTCGCCGTCATGATCGGCCTGGTCTCCTGCGCGCAGGGCTTGCAGACCATCGGTGGTCCGCGCGGCATCGGGCGCTCCGTCACCAAGGCGGTGGTCAATTCCATCGTGTTGATTTTAATCTTCGATTATTTCCTCACGCGTTTCCTGATCTACTTCAACCAATGAACGGCGCGGACTCTTCTCAACCCCAGCACAGCGTTTTCGTTTCCGTGCGCGGACTCCGCAAGACTTACCACGGCGTGGAGGTGCTGCACGGCGTCTCGCTCGAGGTGGCGCGCGGCGAGGTCTTCGTCATCATGGGACCGAGCGGCAGCGGCAAGAGCGTCCTGCTCCGGCACGTCATTGGTCTGGAAAAACCGGACGCTGGGGAAATTCTCATCGAGGGCCAGAGCGTGGGCACAGCGGGCGTGATGGACCAAGTGCGCATGGCCATGGTCTTCCAGTCCGGCGCGCTGCTTAACTCATTGAACGTCGGCGACAACGTGGGCCTTTACCTGCGCGAACACCGGCTCAAACCGCCGGCGGAGATTGACCGGATCGTCCTGGAGAAACTGGACCTGCTCGGCTTGAAGGGCGTGGAGAAGAAGTTTCCCAACGAACTTTCCGGCGGCATGAAGAAGCGCGTGGCCATCGCTCGCGCCCTCGTCATCGATCCGCAGTTGATTCTTTACGATGAGCCGACCAGCGAACTGGACCCGCTCAGCGCGGTCACGATTGGGCAGGAGATTCTCGACCTCAAGGAGCGCGTGCAGGTCACGTCCATCGTCGTCACCCATGATCGCGAATTGGCCTTCGGCGTGGCCGACCGCATTGCGCTGATGCACGAGGGGAACATCGTCGTCGTCGGCACGCCCGACGAAGTGCGGCGCAGCCGCGAGCCAATCGTGCAACGCTTTCTCACCGCCGACTTCAAACTTCAGAACAGTCCGAATACACCGGGCGCTCCCAGCGCCCAAACCGCAGCAGCCTAGCCCCTAGTCATTATGAGAAACACTCTCGAAACCAAACTGGGCGTCTTCTTCGCCCTCACCCTCATCGTCGCCGTCATCATCTTGGAAATGGTCGGCGTGGCCGACTTCTTCAAGCCCGGCTACAAGATCACGGCCGACTTCAAGACCGTGCAGGAATTGAAGAAGGGCGACCTCGTCAAAATGGCCGGCGTCGAGATTGGCCGCGTCGATTCCATCGCCCTGGCCAACGAAAAGGTCCGCGTGACCATGAAGATCAAGTCGGCCGACGCCGAGTTGAAGACCGACAGCAAGGCCACGATCAAATTCACCGGCCTGCTCGGGCAGAATTTTATCTCCGTGGATTTCGGCACGGCCAACGCGCCGCGCGCCGTCGAGGGCGCGACCCTCAGCACGACCGAGCAGCCTGACCTCAGCGCGATCATGGCCAAGCTGGACAACGTGGCTGGCGACATTTCGGGCCTGACCAAGAGCTTCACGCCCGACAACCTTGCGCCGCTCTTCGGGCCCATCACCGACTTCATGAAGAACAACGCCACGAATCTGAGTGGCATTCTCGCCAACACCCACGCCCTCACCGAACAAATCGCCAACGGCAAAGGCAGCGTGGGCCGGATGATTTACGACGACACGCTCTACAACACCGCCCTCAGCGCGGTGGTGGGATTGCAGGCCGGCACCGCTGAACTCAAGTCCACCGTGCTCGAAGCCAAGTCCCTGCTGACCAATGCCAGCAGCGTCATCGCCGACATCAACGCTGGAAATGGCACGCTGGGCAAACTGGCCAAGGACGAAACGCTCTACCGCGAGTCGGCCGTGGCGATGGCGAACCTGCGCGAAGTCTTCGAGAAGATGAACAGGGGCCAGGGCACGGTCGGCAAGCTCATCAACGACGAGTCGCTCTACAAAAACGTGAAGGTCAGTTTGCAAAAGCTCGACAAGGCCACCGAGGGCTTGGAAGACCAAGGCCCGCTCAGCGTGCTCGGCATCGCGGTGCAGAGTTTGTTCTAACCGTTCGTCCCCATGCCCAATCACTCGACGATGGAACAGCTCGTCGAGGATTTCCTGGAACACGTCCGGCACGAGCGCGGTCAGTCAGAGAACACCGCGCGGTCTTATCGTTGGCTCCTCCAGCGTTTTGTCACGTGGGCGAAACAAAAAGGGCTGACCGACTGGAAACAGGTGGAGCTGAATCACCTGATGCTCTACCTCGAACACGAGTGCGGCCGTTCGTTGCAGAACGAACCGAAGGAATCCACCCGCCGCCTCAGTTCGGAAAGTATTTACTGCCAGATCGCCGCCCTGCGCGCGCTCTACCGTTACGCTGAAAATGAGAAAATTCTTCCACTGAACGTCGCCGAAAATCTTTCCCTGCCCGGTCGCACCAAGCGTTTGCCCAAGGCGCTGACGGGCCTCGAAATGGATCAGCTTCTCCAGCCTCTGCTCGTCGAGACGCCTGCCGACCTCTGCGATCAAGCGGCGCTCGAACTGGCATACGCCTCCGGCCTGCGCATCTCCGAGTTGTGTGCGCTGCGGCTGGAGCAACTGCATCTCGACGCCGGATTCGTGACCGTCATCGGCAAGGGCAACAAGGAACGCGTGGTGCCGGTGGGGCGCACTGCCGTCGCCGCCATGAACCGTTATCTGGAGGCCGGGCGGCCCAAGCTGGTCAAGCGACGTTCGCCCGCCACGGTTTTTCTCACCCAGCGCGGCACGACGTTTCATCGCTACACGATGTGGTCCCGCTTCAAGAAGCGCGCCGCGCAGTCCGGGCTGGAAAAAAACATCACGCCCCACATGCTGCGGCACAGCTTCGCCACCCACCTGCTGGAACACGGGGCGGATCTGCGCGTCATTCAGGAACTGCTGGGCCACGCGCAGATCAACACCACGGAGATATACACGCATGTCGCGGGCGGACGGCTGCGCGAGGTGCATCGCCAGTTTCATCCGCGCGCCAAGCTGTCTGGGAAAAAGCCGAAGGCTTGAACCTGCATGTGGGTCAGGCTTCCAGCCTGACGGTTCGGGCGGCATCCGTGCCGCCCGTTCCAACTGGCGGCGCGCGCAGGCGGGGAAAGCTGAACACGGGGCAGGGATGCCCCGTGAACCGTCAGGCTGGAAGCCTGACCCACATCCTCACTCCGAGAAAATGCCAGCCCGCCATTGTCGGGGTGTCGGCTTCTGCTACGCTCTTGGCATGAGCGATTTCAAGTTTTCCTGTCCGCATTGCGATCAGCACCTGCAATGCACCGACCGCATGAGCGGAAAACAAATCCAGTGCCCCGCCTGCCACCACCTCATCGTCATTCCTGCGTCGCCCCAGGCCCAGGTGCAGGGAAACTACGCGCCGGAATCGGGCCAGACCTGGGCCACGTTCATCCCGCGCTCGCCGGACAAACCTGCCGCGCCCGCGCCGCCCACTCCGCCCAGCGAACCGCCCCCCGCCGCTTAAGCACGCCGAAATGTTTCCGCTGTTGAACATCCCGCCACCCTTGTCAGTCTGTAACCCCACATGCCGCACGCCGTGACGCCGACTGGAGAATTGACCGCACCGTTTGATTATCAACCGCGCACCCGGATTGTCTTCGGCGTGAATGCCGTGGCCCGCGTCGGCGAAATCGTCCGCGAGCTGGGAGCCAGAAAAATTCTCCTCGTCACTGATCCCGGCCTTGCTGCGGCCGGACACGAAAAGCATGTCCTGCAAAGCCTCGCCGCCGATGGCGTTCACGCCGTGGTTTTCGACCGGGTGCATGAGAACCCCACCACCCGCGATGTGGACGCCTGCCTCGCGGTGGCCCGCGCTGCGGGCATCGAAGCCATCATTGGACTCGGCGGCGGCAGTTCCATGGACACGGCCAAGGGCTGCAACTTCCTGCTGACCAACGGCGGGCAGATGAAAGATTACTGGGGCGTGGGCAAGGCCACGAAGCCGATGCTGCCGCTCATCGCCATACCCACCACCGCCGGCACGGGCAGCGAATGTCAGAGCGCCGCGCTCATCGCCGACGAAGCCACGCACCAGAAGATGGCCTGCCTCGATCCCAAGGCCGCCGCCCGCGTGGCCATTCTCGATCCCGCGCTGACCGTCTCCATGCCGCCCCGCGTGGCCGCCTGCACCGGCATCGACGCCATCGCCCACGCCGTCGAGACGGCCGTGACGAAGAAACGGACGCCGCTCTCCGTGATGTTTTCGCACGAGGCCTTCAAACGGCTCGTGCCCAATCTGGCGCGCGTGCTGGAAAATTCCGGCGACCTCGAAGCGCGCGGCCACATGCTGCTTGGCGCGGCCCTCGCCGGCACGGCCATCGAGAACTCCATGCTCGGCGCGGCCCACTCCGCGGCGAACCCGCTGACTGCCCATTACGGCATCGTCCACGGTCAGGCCGTGGGAATGATGCTGCCGCATGTTGTGCGCTTCAACGCGATGGACGAGCGCGCCCGGCAGGCTTACGCGGAACTGGCGTCCGCGCCGGAAATCGCCTGCGTGAGTGAAGGCTTGGATCAAGCCGTGGAGGCGCTGGTGGGGGAGATTGAAGCCCTGCTCGAATTGGCGAAGATGCCCGCGACACTCAGCGGTTGCGGTGTGCTGGAAAAAGATTTGCCCACGCTCGCGGCC
Source organism: Akkermansia sp. (assembly GCA_043785945.1). Taxonomy (GTDB): domain Bacteria; phylum Verrucomicrobiota; class Verrucomicrobiia; order Limisphaerales; family SIBH01; genus JANNGC01. The sequence continues at coordinate 20,935 of JAYVWQ010000115.1, read as the reverse complement.
GAGGCGGCGAAGCAGTGGACGGCCAGCTTCAATCCCCGCCCCGTGACGGAGAAAGATTTCCTCACCCTCTTTGAAGCGGCGTTCTGACCGTCGCTCCAAACTTCGGATGCACCGCAAAAAAAGAAGCGGCGGTCAAAGACCGCCGCTGTCAGATTCCAAATGCGAGCACGGATTATTTGTCCGTGATGTCCAGCCGGTAGCTGGAGGAGAGGCGGCTGCTCTTGGAGGGCTTGCCGAAATCGCGATACTCGTAGTCCACCTTGAAGTGATAGACGACGAAGTTCTTGTCCGCACTGATCGGGATGACCGTCTCGAAACGGTTCTTGATGTCGAGGGCCGGACGCATCGGATACTGGTCAAAACCAATCACCACGTAGGGCTTCACCGAACCGTCGATGAGCGCCTGCTGGTTGCTGTCCCAAGCCATCTCGATGGGATAAACACCGGCCGGATTGCGAGGCTGGCGCGTGGTCGTGAGACTGGTCACGCGCGAGCTGACACAGCCCGTCAGGACAAGGCTTAAAACCGCTGCAATGAAGGCAAATTTCCGCATATCGCGGCCAGTGTTACGTGCCGTGGTTTTCATTGTAAAGGTGGAACTGCCCGCTCACTCGCCCTCCACGCGTTCGATGCGCGCACCGAGTTTTTGCAGCTTCAGATCAATCTTCTCGTAGCCGCGATCCAGGTGATAAATGCGATTCACCTGCGTGGTGCCGCGCGCCGCCATGCCCGCGATGACCAGCGCCGCCGAGGCGCGCAAGTCGCTCGCCATGATGGGCGCGCCGCTGAGCGGACGACCGCCCTTCACAATCGCACTCGGCCCTTCGATGGAAATTTCCGCGCCCAGCCGCGCCAGCTCGGGCACATGCATGAAGCGTGATTCAAAGATGCGCTCGGTGATGATGCTGATGCCCGGCGTCAACGCCATGAGCGCCATGATCTGCGCCTGGCAATCGGTCGGAAATCCCGAGTAAGGCAGCGTCGTGATGTCCACGGGCTTGAGGCGGCTGCCGCGTTTCACGATCAGGTCGGGGCCTTTGCGTTCCACCTTCACGCCGCACTCGCGCAGCTTGTCCAGCACCGCGTGCATATGATCGGCGCGCGCGCCTTTGATGCAGATTTCACCGTTCGTGGCCGCAGCCGCGATGGCGAAAGTGGCGGCCTCGATGCGGTCGGGTATCACGTCGTGTTCCGCACCGTGCAATTCATCCACGCCCGTGATGGTGACGGTGGGACTGCCCGCGCCCGTGATCTTCGCACCCATCGCGTTCAGGAAACTGGCCAGGTCCGTGACCTCCGGCTCGCAGGCCGCGCTCTCGATGATGGTCACGCCTTCGGCCAGCACAGCCGCCATCATGACGTTGGCCGTGCCGAGCACAGTGGGACCGGAGCGACCGCCGAGGAAGAGTTCCGAGCCGCGCAGGCGCGGCGCATGGGCCACAACGTAGCCCTTCTCAATCGTGATTTTCGTGCCCAAGTCGCGCATGCCCTTGAGGTGCAGATCAATGGGCCGCGTCCCAATGATGCAGCCGCCCGGCAGCGAGACGCGGGCTTTGCCGAGGCGCCCGAGCAGCGGACCGAGGATGCAGATGGAGCCGCGCATCTTGCGGATCAACTCGTAATCGCCGTGGCCCTTGAGCTTCGCGGCCTGCACGGTCAGCGTGTTGCCCTCAATCTTCACCGTGGCCCCGAGCGAGGCGAGTATCTTGCACATGAAGCCCACATCGCTGAGATCGGGCACGCGATGGATGATGCACTTCTCCGCCGTGAGCAGCGTCGCCGCCATGATGGGCAGCACGGCGTTCTTCGCGCCGCTGATGTGAACTTCGCCGTGCAGGGGCACGCCGCCTTTGATGAGCAAACTTTCCATGAAATTAAACCTGCGTTCTTGTTTGTGAATCAGTCCGCCCGCCGCGCGATCAGGATTCTTGGTTGCGGACTGTAGTCAGCGACGATCTCGACGACAATCCACTTCTCGTCCGAAAAGATTTTTTCCACGTCGCCCGCCTGACCGCCGCCAAATTCGACTACCAATCGTCCGCCCGGCTGCAACCACGCGCCCGCCTCGCGCGCGATGCGGCGGTAGAAATCCAATCCATCCGCTCCCCCGTCGAGCGCGAGACGCGGATCAAAGTCGCGCACCTCCGGCTGCAAGGTGGCGATCTCCTGTGCCGCGATGTAGGGCGGATTGCTGGCGATGAGATCAAACTTCAGCCCGACGGGCAGCGCGTTGAACCCATCACCCAGATGAAACGTGATGCGCTCCTCGACCTTGTTCGCCGCCGCGTTTTCCTGCGCGAGAGCCAGCGCGTCTGCCGAAATATCGACGGCGTGAACCACGGCGAGCGGCGCATGGGTGGCCAGCGCGATGGCGATGCAGCCGGTGCCGGTGCCGAGGTCGAGGGCCGTTGAAGGTTGAAGGTTGAAGGTTGAAAGAAATTTCCAGCCCTGCTCGGCGAGGATCTCCGTCTCCGGGCGCGGGATGAGCGCGGCGCGGGAACATTTCATTTCCAGCCCGCAGAAGGACGTGGTGCCGAGGATGTGCTGAAGCGGCTCGCGCGCGGCGCGTCGGCGCACCATGTCGCGCAGTCGATTCAATTCCGGCTCGACCAGCGCGCGATCAAAGTTCAGGTAAAGTTTGAGGCGCGGCATTTGCAGGACGTGCGCGAGCATCCACTCGATTTGCAGGCGCGGCGACTCCACGCCCTTCTGCTGGAGGAACTCGGTGCTGCGCTGGATGATTTCGAGGACGGTCAACGCCCGCTACAAGAGCGCAGCCGACGGGCCACTGGCAAGCGTTCCATGGGAGAAATGTTTCCTGCGTGCCGCAAGCATCACTGCCCGTTCACCGGCACCGGCATCTTCTCGCCTTGGCGAATGTATTCGTAGAGCGCGTTGATCTGCTTGTCGCCGTCGCCTTCGTAGTAATCGGTCAGCGCGCTTTTGCCGTCCTCGAAGTAGCCGGGCATCTTCGTCTGCGGGTCCACGGCCAGCGGAGCGCGCATCCAGCGGAAGAAATACGGCTTCATCAAACGCGCGCTGGTCAGACCAAAGTTCAGCCCCTCGCTCTCGAACACTTCCAGCGCGGACGCATCATTGACCGCGTGACAGGAAATGCAGGAAAGGCCGTTGTCCTTGCCGATCATCTTGTGACCGATCTTCGCCGCCTCCTCGTCAATCGGTCCTTCGACCGGCGAAACGGGCGCGTAGCCCTGCTGCATGGCCATCGCTTCGGCGAGCAGCGTCGCGCGGGAACGGAAGGCGGGCATGCGCGCCGCGACCCACTGTTCGCCCTTGGGATGAAGGTCCGCGCGCACTTTGAACGGCGCGCCACCGAGGAAGGCGGCGGCCCACTCGGGCTTCAGCTTGCCGCCCAACCCATCGAATGCAGGCACGAGATCGATCTGTCCATGACAGGCCGTGCAGTTCAGCAGGCGCGTTTCACGAGCGGCGAACTCCAGGGCGCTGTGGCGCGAGAGCGAAGCGAAGTCCGTCTGCACGAACGCGAGCAGCGCCGCGCGCTCCTTCGCGGTGAAGGCAAAGTCCGGCGCGGTCGATTTCTCATCGCGCTTCTCGGCCAAACAACCCTTCGGTTCCTTCGTCAGCTTCGCGAGACTCACGGTGCTGAATTTGTTTTCGGGTTTCGCCGTGCTGTGACAGTTCAAGCAGCCTGCGCTCTGCACGAGTTGCTGGCCGCGTTCGAGGATGGCCTTGTCCGTGGGCGCGGTTTTGGTGTCGGGCTTTTCTGCGCTCTTCAACAGCAAGTCTGCTAGCTCTTTCGCTTCCGCTTCGGCCAGTTTGAAGTTGGGCATCCGTATCCAGGCGAAGTGCTGCTCAGGGGCTTTCAAGAACTCGACGAGAGCGCCGCTGCTGAATTTCTGCGCCACATGCCGGAGTGAAATTTTCGTGGGATCGGTTTCTGTTTTTCCCGGCGCATTGTGGCAACCAGTGCAGTGCAGCCGCTCGAAAATGGGCAGCCGTTCCTGGTTTTGATCGGCGGGCTGTTCGTTGCCATCGCCCGCCGTGGCCTTGGCGCTGACGCCGGAGCGCTTGGTGATTTCGTTGATGGCTTTGGCGTTGTAGCCATACGGAGCGGCCCGGCGCTCCGCCGCCTGGGGCTTCTCCAGCTTGAAGGTGTTCACGAGATAAGCCGCCACCGCATCGGCATCTTCTTCCGCCTTCGGGCCGTTGAGCAATTTCGGCATGTGAACGGACGCACGCGTGGACTTCGGATCGAGAATCCATTTCGCCAGCCATGCATAATTTCGGCGCAGGCCGAGGCCGTCGAATGCCGGCGCGTCCATCGCCAGTTCCGGCACGGGCGCGGTGAACTTCTCCGTGTGACACTTCGCGCAGCGGTTCTCCAGGAACAGCTCGCGCCCGAAATAAACTACTTCCGTCTTCTGCAACTCCGGCGTGCTGACGTGCGTGATGATGCCGTTCGGAATCGGGTTCACGTTCGTGCCCTTCTCCGTCCAGCCCACCCGCAGGGCGGAGTCGCCGCTCGTGCTGGTGAACGTCGCTCGCACCGCGTTGGCCCCCTTGTTGATCTGCACCTTGCCGCTGACCGCGCCCGACGCGGAAGTGTCGAGCGCTGTCGTGCCGTTGATTTCCAGCTTGAGCGCGCCCTTCAACTCTTCGGCCTTGAAGAAATAATCCGCACGCAAGTCACCCACGATGCTGCCCTCGAAGACGGCGGTGAATTTCCCCGGCGGCAGGAAGGGCGTGGCCGGTTTGCCGCCCTCGACGTAGAGCCAGAGGTTCGGCAGCACCATCGTGTCGGAGGTCTTTCCGTCAACGGTGCTGAACTTCACGGCGAAGCCATTGGTGTCGGCAGCCAGAGAGGGCGCGATGAAACAGAAAAACGCCATCGCGACCGCGACCAAGGTAGGGCGCGTGGCTCCGCGCGCGCCGGACCAAGGCGTGGCAACATGCGGTGAGATCTTCGATGTTCGCGGCGCGCGCGGAGCGACGCGCCCTACCCACGCAACGAACGCCGCCAATAATTTCATTCCCATAAAAAAGCAGGGGCGGCGCTGCCGCCCCTGCCGGATATAGACGCTTAAACTTTTCCCGCCAATCAAGGAATGGCGTGGACGGTGTGCAAAACTTCCTGCGCCACGGACGTGCCGTCGGCGGCCTTGAGGTTGAATTTGATTGTCTCGCTCATCACGGGCTGGAAGTCGGCGATCTCGACCGTCACGGTCTTGCCGTCGGCGGAGAGCTTGGTGCCGGTGATGTTGATCACGTCGCGGCCGCGCTTGAGCTTGCCGCTTTCGTCCTTGGTCAGCGTGAACTCCGGCGAGCCGTAGTGCTCGGCGCGTTCGTAGTTCCAGCGTTTGCCGCTCCAGTTTTGCAGGTCGGCCACGCTGTCCGTGGCGAGCGGTTCGGTGAAGGTCAGTTGCACGCCGTTCTTCAAGACCTTCAGGCCGCGCGCGCCATAAACTTTCTTTCCCGTGTAGCGCACGCGGTCGAAGCCGGTGTTCTTGGCGGCGTTGCTCTGCCACTCGCTCAGGCCCACGACGTAGAGTTGGCCGTCCTTGGGATTGAACCGCGCGCGCATGGCCGACGAGGTGAACTTGATCGGGAACCTTACTACGCCGCCCTGCATCAACCCCTTGGCCGTAGGCTCCTTGAGCACGAGGAACAGGCTCGATTTGCCATACGACTCGTGCAGCAACTCGCCCTTAAACGGCCCCCACTTGTCGCTCGTGACCCAAATCTGCCCGCCGCCCGAGTTGTCGTAATCCTTCGGCAGCCACGCGAGCGGCGGGATGAAACCGTCCGCCGTTTCTTTGGCCGTGAGCTTGTTGAGGACGCCGTGAAAACCGCCGGGCTTGACCCAGTTGATGGGCGTGGCCGGCACCCAGGTGCCTTCGTTGTCGCTCGTCGTCACCTGGCCGCTGGCGCTGACGCCGATGCCGTTCGGGGCGCGGAAGCCGCGAGCGATGACTTCAAATTTCTTCCCATCCTTGCTCACCTTGAAGAGACAGCCGGAGTGCGAGCACACCGTGCCGTTGCCCATCGAAGCCTTCTGGTTGCCAAAGCCGCCACCGCCACTGTTCACGGGATTGGCCTTGGCGAAATAGAAGTTGCCCGCCTGATCCGTCTGCAAATCGAAGAGGAACTCGTGGAAGCCCTCGGTGGACATGACCTGGTTGTTGAAATTTTCGTAGAAGTCCGCCGAGCCGTCCTTGTTCAAATCGACGTAGCGGGTGATCTGATCGCGTCCCGACGTATAAATCACATCATCGACAATCACGAGGCCCAGCGTCTCGTATCCGCCCGAAGCGAAGCGGTGCCACTTGAGATTCGCCAGCGTGTCGTCGATGCCCTCGACGATCCACACGTCGCCTTCATGCGTGCAGAGCGCGGCGCGCTTGCCGTCCGAGAAAAAGTCCAGGCCGCCGAAACGCACGCGGCGGTTCCACGGATTCTTGTCGGGCGCGGTGATGGAATCAGTGGTGTAAGCCCCGTCGGGCGTGGTGCTGGTGTTGAGCGCGCCTTTCACATCGACGGTCTGCGGCCAGTGGGCGGCTCCGCCCTTGGTGAAGTCGATCATCTGCGGCTTCGCGCTGGCGGCGAGAGCGGCGGCCTTCGGCGCATTTTCCGGTGAGCCGCCCCAGACCACGACGCTGAAAAGCGCCTTCGAGGTGCCCTTCGCAATTTTCAAAATAACCCGCGCGCCATCCGCTCCGAGTTGCACACCCTTCGGCGCACCCACGAGCGCGATGACGGTGACGTTGGTGCCGGCGGTGAGCGTCACGGTGTTGCCCTTCGTCTCGGCCTGAGCTTTCTCCGTCTCGGCCAGCACAGCGGTAAGATTCGCTTTTGCGCTGTCCACCTGGAAGGTGCGCACGAATCCAACCTGTCCATCGGCTGCGACGCTGGAGGGCTGCTCATAAATTTTCGTGCCCAGCACCGTATAAGCGAGCACCACGTTCATGCCGTTGACATACATGCCATCCCAGCGGCACCAGTCCGGCGCGAGCGGACCGAACGGCTCGGTGCGGTCATCTTTGAATTCACCTTTGGCATTAGCCCAGCCCGGCCCCTGCATGGTGCCGAACTTCTGCTCGCCGATGATGGCCGGGTGCTGTCCGTGTCCGCCGTCATAAGCCACGCCCTTGCTGGTGATGTAGCCACCCGTCCAGCCCGCCGCGCAACGCAGCAGGTCGGTGTCCCAAAGCACGTTCGCGTCGTGGCCCACGCGGATGGCAAAACCTTTCATGGCCACGTTTTTGCCCGGCCCCTTGGCCGTAATGCACGCGCCCTGAAACGGAAAGTCTTCCTGAAAATACTTGGGGCCGGCCTTGGGTTCGGCGGCGAATCCGGACACAGCCACGAACAACAACCCGAGCGCGCCCGCCGCGCTCATCCACGATTTCGATGATGAACAATGCATGATAATTTCACTCCGCTTCCGGGCCGGAACACTCCGCCCGCCCATTTTTGGGTGGGCGTTGGACGGAAGGGTGGAGTTGAAATTCAAAGACAAGCCTCCGACGGCGCGCGGCGTGTCCGCAGGACCAGCCGCAGCAGTGCGGACGAGGAAGGGGTGGAACAATTCTCACCGTCTGGGAATCTCTCGCCTGCGGCGGCGGGTGCTTCGCACACAGCCGCGCTCCTCGATTACGACTTCCGTTTGCTTGTCCCCCTCGTTTCGCAGGTGCAATCGTCCGGGATTCCATGTCTCCTTTCGCGGACATGACTGAAGTGCGTTCTGAGCCGACCGTTTTGTTCCGACCGGATTCCTACGTGGACCGGCTGGATCTGCCACGCCTGTTTGGCAATTCCAACCCCGTTGAAGTCGAACTGGGTGCGGGCGATGGCTCGTTCCTTGTGCAATGGACGGGGCTGAATCCCGCGACGAACTTTCTCGGACTGGAACGGCTGCTGGGCCGTTTGCGCAAAATCGACCGCAAGTCGCGACGCGCGGGACTAATGAACGTGCGCGCGCTGCGCCTGGAGGCGACTTACTTCACGGAGTATTTGCTGCCGCGCGGTTCCATCGCCGCGTTCCACATTTACTTTCCCGACCCGTGGCCCAAGCGGAAGCACCGCATCCACCGGCTGATTAACGAGCGATTCACCGGCATCATGCACGGTGCGCTGGCCCCCGGTGGCGCGGTCTATCTGCGCACGGATGATTTGGATTACTTCGCGCAAATGACTTCGGTGTTTGACGCGAATCAAAACTTCGAACCAGTGCCCACACCCGAACGGCTGGCGGCGGTGATCACGGATTTTGAACGAGGGTTTAACGCAGAGGGCATCCCGACGAACCGCGCCGCTTACCGGCGCAAAAGCTGAAGGGGCCGCCCTTTGAACTGGTAGGGCATCGCTGCCGCGATGCCCTGATCTCCCGGTCGGCGAGCGCAGCGACGCAGGCTGCATCGTGCGAAACATTGCCGCGCTCGTTCCGGCTGAAGTTGGGGCGTTGCAGCAGCAACGCCCTACCAAGTGCATGGGGAGGGCGTGAGTAATCGAGAGCCAAACTTTCACTACACGTCGATGACCGGGCCATCCTTGTCGTCGTGGTTTTTCGGCGGCGGTCCCCGGCGGACGGTGACGCGCGATTCACCGGAGCCGGTGATGGAGTTGAGCAGGATCGAGACAACGCTGATGATGAGCGCGCCCCAGAAAGCCGTCCAGAAACCATCCACCTTGAAATGCTCCGGCCCGAGCAGGGCGCTGACGAGCAGCAGCAGCAGGGCATTGATGACGATGGTGAACAAGCCAAGCGTGATCACGACCAGCGGCAGCGAGAGCAGCATGAGCAGCGGACGCAGAAAGCTGTTCAACAGACCGAGCACCAGCGTGGCGATGACCAAGTCCGTTGGTTTTCCGTAATCAATCCGCCCGCGCAGAACGTAGGTCGCCACCAGCACCGCGACGGTGCTGATGATCCAGCGTTGAATGAAGATTTTGAGCTTGTTGGGCATTCAGGCCGCGCGAGCGCGACCGGTGGAAGATGGGGCAAGTCGGCGAAGCTGACAAGTGCAGCGTGCCGCCCGCATCCTGCTGGCGCGGGGAGGAAGCCATTGCCAGCGGCACGCTGTCAAAACTCCACGTGCAGCAGCTCCACCATCGTCTCGGCCTGGACGGCGATGCGTTCCAGCGCGGCGGGCACGAGGCAGAACTGGCCGGGCGACACCGTCACTTCCACGCCGTTGGCGCTGAGGACCAGCCGGCCGTGCAAGATGCCGAAGATTTGCGGCAGCTTGTTGGAGACGTGAAAGCGCTGGCCGCGCTTGATGCGCCAAGAGTTGGCGCGGAAGAGCGGATCATCCACGAGGTAGCGCGTGGCGAAAACTTCGCTGCGCGAGTATTCGCCCTTGGCCAGCGACGGCTCGAAGTCATTGAAGTCAATGCTGGCCAGCGACTGCGCGACGTGCAGGTCGCGCGGCTTGCCGTCGAGGCCCACGCGGTTCCAGTCGAACACGCGGTAGGTGGTGTCGGAGTTCTGCTGAATCTCGAAGATGACGTTGCCCGCGCCAATGGCGTGGACGCGGCCGCTGGGCAGAAACATCACGTCGCCCGCCTTCACTGGGATGTGGTGAAAGCATTCCGCCACGGAACCGTCAGCCACCTTCTTTTCAAAGTCCGTGCGCGTGACGCCGCGCTTGAGTCCCACAAACAAATCCGCGGCCGGCGTGGCGTTGGTGATGTACCACATCTCGGTCTTCGGTTCTCCGCCCAGTTCCTTCGCCTTGGCGGCGGGTGGATGCACTTGCAGGGAGAGCTTGTCCTGCGCATCGAGGATTTTGACGAGCAGCGGGAAGGTCTTCACGCCCGCGCGATCCGCGCCGAGCAGTTCCGCCGCGTGATTCTCCATGAGCCAGCGCAAGGTCTTCCCCGCCAGCGGACCATTCGCGATGACGCTCACGCCCTCGGGCCGGTCGGTGATTTCCCACGACTCGCCGATGACCTGGTCCGGCGGCAACGGCTTGCCGTACAGGCGCTCCAAGTTGCGTCCGCCCCAGACGCGCTCCTTGAAGTGCGGCGTGAAGGTGAAGGGATAAAGTTCGCTCATAGTTTCACGGATTTAGTCGGTGCGTTGTGTGTGGCGCTTGAGTGGGGTGAAGGTAAAAAAGTTTTAGCCACGGATGGGCACGGATAAAAGACGGAGCAATGAACACCTGCATCATGCGCGGGCGGCCTGCCAGATTTGCGCCCAAACTTCGGGCGTCAGTTCCCGCTTGGGCGTGGCTTTGCCGGCATCAATCAACCGCTCGAACTCAGCAATTTGGAATTGCTGCTCGCGCACGGCCTGGGAGATCACTTCACCAGCCGAGCCGTAGTGACCGGCGACCACTTCGTCGTTCACGAATTCCGCCAACTGGTTTGGCAAAGTGATTTCCATGGGCAGAGAATCGGCTGGGGCGCTTGCAAATTCAAGCCTGGTAGTCAGACCTGAAAGGCCATCGTGCGCGTATCCGATGGGTAGTTCTGAGTGGACGACCAGTTCAAACTTGGGCTTGGATTGCCATCAGCCCGTGCTACGCTGCCGCCATGACTGACCGCATCACCGTTGTCCCCGATGTCTGCCACGGCCGGCCCGTGATTCGCGGCACGCGCATCACCGTCCAGACCGTGCTGGAGTTTCTCGGCGCGGGCGATTCGGTGGATGACGTGCTCGCCGAATATCCCACGCTGACCCGCGACGACGTGCAGGCGTGCCTTGATTACGCTGCGCGCGTCATGGGCAACCACTACTCCGTCGCGCCGGTGCAATGAAGGGTTTCCTGTTCGACGAGAATCTCCCGTCGCGGCTGAAATTCTCGCCGAGTCTCCCCGTGATTCCTTCCTCGGCGGTCGGGGCCAGTGCCACGGACACCGCTGTGTGGGAGTTTGCCCGTTCGCGGAAACTGGTCGTCGTTACCAAGGATTCTGACTTCTCAGATCGCATCATCGTCAGCCAGCCGCCGCCGTGGGTCGTGCATCTGCGGTTTGGCAACATGCGGCGGCGCGAGTTTCACGCCTTGCTCGCGCGCGTCTGGCCGCAGGTGGAACAACTGCTCAAAGCCAACAAACTGGTGAACGTGTACGCAGACCGAATCGAAGCAGTTGGTTGAATGGGCGGGGTGACGGTGGGGCGAGGCTCGCCCAACCAACGTTGGCGGGCGGCGTGAATCACAAATCATCAGGCGTCAGTCCGGTGTGTTTGGCGATGCATACGGGCCAATCTCGTCACCGTCGTGAAAGGAGAACACGTAATCAGGCCAACCGGTGGAAAATCATCATGCACGGAGAATCATGCAGACGATTAGCAAGATTAGCAGTAGGAGTAAGACTCCCCCCATCCCACCCAAAATGGCACCCAAGACTGCCACAACGACAATGACAATGATAGCTGCGCCTTGATTATCATCCTTTGGCGGAGGTGGCGGTCCTTTCCTCTGCAATTCATTCGCGAAACCTTTGACAATTGAGCGGCGAAACGAACCACGATTCGGAAACATAATGATTTGGTTTTATTTTTCGTTCACGCGAAACCCTCACAATTTGTAAATTAAAAATCCCTCCGCGAGGATAGCGATGATGCGCAATCCTCGCGGAGGGACTTGAACCCCCAACCCGCCCTTTGGAAAAGGGCTGCTTCATCCATTTGAGCTACGCGTCCACAAGTAGCCCGGAGACAATCCGAGCTTTTGGTAGATTTTTCAAAAAACAAGTTGATGCACTACAAAGTAATTGATCTTCCAGCAATTCAAATTTATGCGCCGCCTACGCCGCCGCCTTCTCCTTCTCCGTGAAACGTCCGTGGGCGCGGAACTTGGCGTAGCGCATCTTCATGCGCTCGGCGGTGGGGAGCTGCTGGAGCATGGCGAGGTTGCGGAGCAGGTGCTCCTTCAAGCTGTCCGCCGTGGTCTTGGGGTCGTTGTGCGCACCGCCGAGGGGTTCGGGAATGATTTCATCGACGAGGCCGAGTTCGAGCAAATCCTTGGCGGTGATCTTGAGCGCCGCCGCCGCCTTCTCCGCCGCCGCGCGTTCCTTCCACAGGATCGCCGCGCAGCCTTCGGGGCTGATGACGGAGTAGTAGGCGTTCTCCAGAATCATCACGCGGTCGGCCACCCCGATGCCGAGCGCGCCGCCGGAGCCGCCTTCGCCGATGACCACGGCGATGATGGGCACTTCGAGCAGCATCATCTCGCGCAGATTGACGGCGATGGCCTCGGCGATGTGCCGCTCCTCCGCGCCGATGCCGGGATACGCGCCTGCCGTGTCGATGAGGGTGATGATGGGCAGGCCGAACTTGTCCGCGAGGCGCATGAGGCGCAGGGCCTTGCGGTAGCCTTCCGGGTGGGCGGAGCCGAAGTTGCGGCGGATGTTTTCCTTGGTGTCGCGGCCCTTCTGCGTGCCGATGACCATGACCTTCTGCCCGCCGAGCCTGGCGAAGCCACCGACCATGGCGCGGTCCTCGGCGAAGAGCCGGTCGCCGTGCAGTTCGCTGAAGCCGGTGAAGGTGCTGGTGAAGTAATCAAGCGAGAAGGGGCGCTTGGGATGCCGGGCCAGTTGCACGCGCTGCCAGGGGGTGAGCTGGGTGTAAATCTGCTCCCGGGTGGCGGCAATCTTCTTCTCAATCTGCGCCACCTCCTCATCGAAGCTGATGCCGAGCGAATGTGTTTCCGGATGCTTCTTCAGTTCATCCAGCTTGCGCTGCAATTCGAAAATCGGTTTCTCGAACTCGAGCTGATGTTTCATGTGAGGTGGAGTAAAGCTGAAATGCTGAAATGCTGAAAAGCTGAAATACGCATTACTTTCAGTGTTTCAGTGTATTAGCTTTTCAGCGTTTTTCCCTGTCACTTCTTCACCTGCGTCTGCATCCAGAGAATCCAGTCGCCTTCGCCGGGAGTGGGGAATTGCGCGGTGGTGTCGGTGATGACGGCGACGGCGGCGCTGGTCTCGCCAGTGCGGGGGTTGAACCACTTCACGTCCGGCGAGGGCGGGAGCGAGGTGAGGAGCAGTTCCACCGTGCGTTCCTCGGGCACATAAACCACGGTCAGGTCTTTCTTCTCCGAGCGCGCGGCGGCGATGTATTTGCGCGGCGACTGGCCGCCCGGATTGTTCACGACCGCTTCGGGCAGGGGACGCAGTTGGCTGAAGTCCACCGAGGTGAAGAAGCCCGCCACATGCGCCATCTGCTCCGCGCCGGGCAGGTTCAACGCCTTCCGCCAAGGCAGCGGCACGCCCGTGCCCGGGTGATCGGCGGGTGCTTTGGTGCCGTCGTCCCAGCCCCAGACGCCGTGCCCGCCATAGGTCACGCCCGCCGTGGGTGCATTGAGCAGGGACCAGTAAACCGTGCGGCGCACGAGGTCGGCGCTGATGGGCTGGCGGGAATGATAGCCAAGATGGCCCTCGTAGGCCGGCTCCAGATTGATGAGCGGGCGGTGCGGTTCCTGGTGCCATTCCTGAACGAGCGGGCCGCGCGTCAACCAACTAAGATGTTCGTCGTTGTCGCCGTGACCGCTCTGATAGCCGATGAGGCCAATCCACTTTTCGTTTTTGAATTCATCCAAAAGCCAGTGCCGCCCCTGTGGGTGCATGACCACGGGGGCATGAATGATGTCCTTGAAGACCGCGCGACCGACCCGTTTCCAGCTCTCGCCTTCCGCGCCGAAATAATGTCCGTCGCCCGCGAGAATCCAAGCCACGGCGTTGGCCTGCCAGCGCGCCACCAGGTAGCGCGCGAGGAGGATGCGTTGATCCTCGGGCAGGAACGCGCCGGGATTTTGCGCGGCGCTGCTGCCGCCAATGGCCCAGAGCAGCACGGGCACGTTCAACAGGCCGATCTTGTTGGCCGCGTCCGCCTTCGCGTCGAGGCGGCGGAAGAACTCCGGGTTCACAACAATCTTTTCCTTGCCCGTGAAAGCCGGTGTGCCCGAGGCGTCGCCGCTGGCGGAAGCGCGCCATTGCGTGGCCACCCATTGCACGGCGGTGAATTTCTGATGCGCCCGCGTCTGCAGATAAAACTCCCAGTCCTTGGGCGTGGAGAGCAGCGCGCCGTTCCAAGCCGTGTCGGCCAGCCAGAAAAACGGCGTGTCGTCCGCGTGCTGGAGGGAGAAGCCGTCGCGCGAGACGCGCACCGGGCCGTGCTGTTGGAAGCGGCTCTGGCCGGTCGGAGCCGAGCAGAGGAAGGTGCCGGACTTCAGGTGCAGACCTTGGTTGGCCGGGTCGGAACAGATGGTGGCCCAGCCCCACTTGCCCGGCATGTTCGGCGAGAAGCGCACGCGCCACGTTTTGCCGCCGTCCCAGAAGCCAAAGACGCGGTTGGTCTCGCCGATCGGCGAGAGGAAGATGACGGTGAGCGAGGCGTCCTGGAGCGGGTTCTCGTAGGCCGCGCTGCTCTGGAAGGACTGCTCGAAACGGCCCCACTTGGAGACGAGCGTTTCAGCGGCGCGCGCGACGGGGAGGGCGCAGGTGAACAGGAGGGCAAGGGTCAAGCCAACGGAGAGGCGCAACAATTTGATATTCATAATTCGGTGCAAGAAATCCGGGCGCGATGAGAGCGCAATTCAGCGGGAGTGTCAAACCGGGCGGGAAGGAGAGGTGAATCAGCAGAGCAGCCGACATTCTGCCCTGCCTTGGCCATGAAGCGGTGTTGGCAACCCGTCCGCCCCCCGATTATGGTCCCGCCCATGACAGCGATTTTGAAATCAAGCGAGTTGATCCCGGTCGAGGAATATCTCGAAGGCGAGCTGCTCTCGGAGGTGCGGCATGAGTTCGTGAGCGGCTATGTGTATGCGATGGCCGGCGCAAGCGATGAACACAATCGCATTGCCGGCAACATCTTCGCGTTTCTCCACGCCGCCTTGCGCGGCAAACGGTGTGAAGCTTTCACCAACGACATGAAGGTGAAACTCTCGCCGCAGATCGGCGACGTATATTATTATCCCGACGTACTCGTGGCCTGCGATCCCACGGACAAGTCCCGCTACTTTCGCGAACGCCCCACGGTCATCATCGAAGTCATCTCGCCGGAGACGGAGCGCATCGACCGGCGTGAGAAGGCGCAGGCGTACCGCACCATCCCGACGGTGCAAGCCTGCGTGCTCGTGGAGCAGGACCGGATGCGGTTCACCGTGCTGCGGCCTGTGGGAAATCAGGACTGGCAGACGGAAACGGTGGAAGGCCGGGACGCCGTGCTGCGCCTGCCGGAAATCGGCGTGGAGATTCCGTGCGAGCGCATCTACGAACGCACGGCGCTGGTGGATCGGCCTGAGTGATTACCCCGTTTTGCGCGGGGCCGCCCCCGGCTTCCGGTTCGACAACACCTTCGCGGTCTGGCTCTGACGGAACTGGGTGTAAGCCTTGCGAAACTCAGGATGCTTGTTGCCCACGATGGTCGTGGCGAGGAGCGCGGCGTTGATCGCACCGGGTTTGCCGATGGCGAGCGTGCCGACCGGGACGCCGCCGGGCATCTGCACGATGGAGAGAAGCGAGTCGAGACCCTTGAGGGTTTTGGATTCAACCGGCACACCAAGCACGGGGAGCGACGTTTTGGACGCGCACATGCCCGGCAGATGCGCTGCGCCGCCCGCGCCGGCGATGATTACTTCCAGACCGCGCTGCTCGGCGCTGGCGGCGTATTCGAACAACAAGTCCGGCGTGCGATGTGCCGAGACCACCTGCGCCTCAAACGGCACACCCAGCGCTTCTAACTGCGCGGCCGCGTGCTGCATGGTTTCCCAGTCGGATTGGGAACCCATGATGAGGCCGACCAAGGGAGAAGGTTTTTTGCGCATACGGTCAGTTCAAGGCTGGGTGCGGATCACGGTGCCACGGCCAGTCGTTCCTCGTTCACCTCGGTTGTCATCAGCACGCCCTGCTCCTTGTAGGGTTTGAGCATGAAGTGGGTGGCGGTGGAGATGACACCGTGCACGGTGGCGAGCTTTTCGGAAACGAAGGTTGCGACCTCGCGCAAATTGTTTCCCTGCACCACCACGAGCAAATCATAGCCGCCCGACATGAGGTAGCAGGACTGCACCTCGCTGTACTTGGCAATGCGCTCGGCCAGACGGTCAAAGCCTCCGCCGCGCTCGGGGGTGATCTTCACCTCGATGACGGCGCGCACCACGTCCAGCCCGAGCTTCTCCTCGTTGAGGATGGCGCGGTAGCCGAGGATGATTTGCTCGGTCTCGTATTTCTTGATGCGGGCGACGACCTCGCTCTCGGACAGGTTGAGCATGGCGGCCAGTTCGGCCGGTTTCCACGCGGCGTTTTCACGAATCAACTTCAGCAACGGTTCCATGCGCGAGACGTTAGCGGGGAAAATGGTTTTGGAAATCAGAAAGCAACGTCCCGGCTCACACTCGCAAGAATCGGTGACGTTCCGACCGACAAAAAAGCGGCGGTCCCTTGGGACCGCCGCTCGTAAATCATTTTTCCACCCGCTTACGACAAGGGAAGCGAGCCGTAGGTCAGGGCCGGGATTTCCTTGCCGAAGCCGTCGGTGATCTTGCGTGTCTTCTCGTCGAAGAGGCAGACCAGTTTCAGACGCTCGGACATTTCGGCGAGCGAGATGACGGTCTGCACGCGGATGGCGAGGTCGATGCCAGCGTTGGGCTGCTGGTTGGTGCGGATGCAGTCGAACCAGTTCTTCTCATGCACGCGGATGTCCTCGGGCTGGAGACCGGTGATGGTCAGCGGATCAATGTCCTCGGTGAAATCGCGTTCCGGCAGCAGTTCCAAACGCTGGCCCTGGTCGGCCATGTTGAGCGTGGCCTTGTGGCCGTAGATGACGAAGCCGGGGCTTTTCGCGTTCACCGTGCTGCACGTCACCGTGAGCATGTAGCCGCTGGGGAATTCGGCGGTGAGCTGCACATGCTCGGGCACGTCGCGCTCGGGCGTGCCGGGCGTGTTCTTGTCCGTGTGAACATTCTTCGAGCCGATGCTGATGACGCGGCTGGGGAACTCCGGGTTGCCGGACGCCAGCATGAGCGGATGCAGACGGTGCGGCACGAGATCGCCGAGAAGACCGCCGCAGTAGGGATAATATTTGCGCCAGCGATGGAAACGATCCGCGCTGAACGGGCTGCGGGCCTTGACCTGGCCTTCCCAAGTTTCCCAGTCGATGTTGGCCGGCGTGGATTCCGGCTCAATGGCGTAGTTCCATTCGCCCTTCGGGTTGTTGCGGCAGTAGTAGCCCTGGCTCCAGACGAGCTGGCCGATCTTGCCGCCCTTGATGAGTTCTGCCGCCTTGTGCCAGCCGCCGGCCGAGCAGCCTTGGGAACCCACTTGGAAAATTTTACCCGTCTTCTTGACCACGTCATGGACGCGGAAGGCCTCGCCGAGGTAGCGCGTCATGGGCTTCTCGCAATAGACATGTTTGCCTGCTTCCATCGCGTCGCAGGCAATGTTGGCGTGCCAAACATCGTGCGTGGCGCAGACCACGGCGTCCACGTCCTTGCGCTCCAGCAGCTTGCGGTAGTCGGCGTACATATCCGCATCCGTCAAGCCGGCCTTTTCCTTGGCCCAGTCGCGGCGCTTGTTGAACAGGTCGCAGGCGGCGACCATCTGAACATTGTTGGCGTTGGCATTTTTGTGGATGCCTTCGAAGTGGTTCTTGCCGATGCCGAAGCCGACCCCGACCACGGCCACGTTGATCCGGTCGTTGGCTCCGATGACCTTGCCCGTGGAGGGCGCGGTGTTCTGGCCATAGACGGGCGTTTTCAAAATCCCGGTCGCGGCCACGGCGGCGCTGGCGACGGAGGTTTTCTTGATGAAACTCCGGCGCGTTTCGCCGGCCAATAAAGTTTTTTCTTTTTGCATAAAAAATCCTGCTGCTGTGTTTTCAGGGCTTGCGGGCGAGCCTAGCCAAACCCGTTGCCCGGTCAATGATGGATTGAGCCGGCGCGCCAAAGTGCGCTTCGCCGCGGCTTCGTCCGCTGCGGCTCCGTTGAATTCACCTTTCGCGCGCGGCCCAAAGCTGCTCCACTCCCACTGCGGTAAGACCGCGCCATCGGATGCGACCGTGCGCGGAAAATCGATCCCAGGCTCAAACATGAATATCAAACTTCTCCTGCTGCCCATTCCTTGGCTGGCGCTGGCCCTCGCCTTCGACCTCGGCACCGGCCTCGCCTGCGCCCAGGGCACCGCTTTCACCTATCAAGGCCGGCTCACGGACAACGGCAGCGGGCCGACCGCAAATTATGACCTGCGGTTCACCCTCTACACCTCCGCCGTGGGCAATGTCGTCAGCGCGGGTCCGGTGACGAACTCCGCCACGGGCGTGACCAACGGACTCTTCACCACCACGCTGGATTTCGGCGCGACCACTTTCAGCGGAGCGGTCCGCTGGCTGGAAATCGCCGTGCGCACCAACGGCGGAGCCTTCACCAACCTCAGCCCCCGCCAGCAACTGACCTCCACGCCTTATGCTATTCGGGCGGCCAACTACAGCGGCCCCGTCACCGTGGGCCAGTTGCCCGCCAACGTGGCCCGGCTGGACACGGTGCAAAACTTCGCCGCCCCGGTGACGTTCCTCAGCGCTACGGGCAGTTTCGCCGGGGCCTTTGCCGGCACACTTTCCGGCAACGGCGTCACCGTCACCAACGTGCGTTGGACTACCCTGAACGGGGAAGGCAGCCTCTCTTTTGTGCCCGGCAGCATCTTTCTCCCCGGCTCCTCTCCCACCGTCGGCTCCGGTCCGCGCGCCCTCGCGTCCGGCGATGTGAACAACGATGGGCGCCTCGATCTCATCAGCGCCAACTCCGCCGGCAACACGCTGACCGTGCTGACGAACAACGGCCTCGGCGGGTTCGCTCCCGCCTCCGCGCCCGCAGTGGGAGCCGGCCCGCGCTCGGTCGCGGCGGTGGACGTGAACGCGGACGGCCGGCTCGATTTGGTCAGCGCCAACTTTGACGCCGGCACAGTCAGCGTGCTGACCAACAACGGCAGCGGCGTTTTCCTCCCCGCCTCGACTAACAGCGTGGGCAACGGTCCCCATTCCGTGGTCGTCGCGGACGTGAACGCCGACGGCCGGCCCGATCTCATCAGCGCCAACCTCGGCTCCGCTACCCTGACCATCCTGACCAACAAGGGCGGCGGCACTTTCGCCTTGACCGCTTCCAACCTGGTGGGAGGCAGCCCCATTTTTGTGGCGGCGGCCGACGTGAACGGGGATGGACGGCCTGATTTGATCAGCGCCAACACCGGCCCCAACACCCTGTCTGTGCTGACCAACAACGGGAGCGGCGGCTTCGTTCTCGCCACCTCGCCCGGCGTCGGGGGCAGCCCTTACTCCATCGCCACGGCCGACGTGAACGGCGACGGACGGATCGATTTGATCAGCGCCAACTTTGGCTCGTCCTCCCTGACCATCCTGACCAACAACGGCGGCGGCACCTTCCTCACCGCCTCCACCGTGGGCGTGGGCAGCGGCCCGGTTTCCGTGACCAGCGCTGATGTGAATGGGGATGGACGGCCCGACTTAATCAGCGCCAACAGCACCGACGTCAACCAGACCCTGAGCGTCCTGACCAACGCCGGCGACGGCCTTTTCGCCCTCGCCGTCATGCCCACCGTCGGTCCCGCGCCCAATGCCGTCCTCGCCGTGGATGTGAACCGTGATGGCGCGGTGGATTTGATCAGCGCGAACTTGGGCGGGGGCAATTTGACCGTGCTCTTCAACACCCTCGCACCCCGCTTTAATACCTTCATCACCGTCGCCGGGAACATCACCTCCGGCGGTCAGATCTCTGCCGTCCTCTTCAATGGCAGCGGCGCGGGCCTGACCACCCTCAACGCCTCCGCCCTCGCCACCGGCACCGTGCCGGACGCGCGCCTCGCTGCCAATGTGGCCCGCCTTAATGCCGGCCCGCAGACCTTCACCGGCACGAACATTTTCACCCGCGTCGGCATCGGCACCAACACGCCCACCGAAAGCCTCTCCGTCTCGGGCAACATCCTGGCCAGCGGCACCGTCACCGGCTCCAGCGACCGCCATGTGAAGCGCGACTTCTCCGCCGTGGACAGCCGGGCCGTGCTCGCCAAAGTCCTTGCCCTGCCCATCACCACCTGGAGCTATCAGGCCGACGCGGGCGTGCGGCACCTCGGCCCCATGGCCCAGGACTTCTCCGCCGCCTTCGCCCTCGGCCTCGACGACAAACACATCAGCATGGTGGACGCCGACGGCGTGGCCCTCGCCGCCATCCAGGGATTGAACGCGAAGCTCGAAGCCGAGCTGCAAACCCAGCGCGCCGCCGCCCAACAGAAGGACGAACGAATCACCGCGCTGGAGCAGGAGCTGGCGGAGATCAAACGGTTGATGCAGAAGCTGGCCGAGCGGAAGCCGTAGCGGTGTGACGGCCGAACGCGGTCAATGTTTCCTCCGCCCGATGGTCAGCAACAGGTGGTGGAGAAGAAGCCGGCTGGCTCCCGAAGGCTGCGGTGCTGGTCCAAGCAGCGATATGGATGAAGAAAACTGGCTACCCCACCCATCAATTCATTGCGTTGAAGTTGTTGGCGATTTGCAAAGCAAAAGCCGCCACAAACTCATTTGACCGTGGCTGGCTGACGCTGACACGCACGGTTCGGTCTTTGTTGATCACAAACAGGATGACACACTCCGATTCAGTAGCCTTGGCCAGCATTTGGCAGACTTTATTCGCAATGATTAAGGTCGCCGAATACGAATTCTGCAGAATCGCGTCTGTCAGCTTGCGAAAGTCTTCCGCTTTGATTTTCAGCTCGGAGGCAAATGTCATGCCGATTTCCGCTTCTGTGCTCGGGCCGCGGTACAATACAGCGACCACGCCGACAGCATTTGCGCCTTCTGCGAGACGTTGACAGGCATACGTCAAATCTCCGCCAAGTTTGGGATAAGTTTTATGGAGCCTATCCGAAAGTTTGTGTGCGGGTCAGAACTGAGAGAGAAGAAAGCACATGAAGAAGACGAAAACGGAAAAGACGGAACGGGAAGCTTTTAAGA
>JAYVWQ010000114.1:0-9908 GCA_043785945.1 Akkermansia sp. | reverse complement strand
GCTCTCCATGGCGGCCCTGGTCGCGGCCCGCTTCAACCCGGTCCTGCGCCCCTTCTATCAGCGCCTGCGCGCCGCCGGCAAACCGGGCAAAGTCGCGCTGGTCGGCCTCATGCGCAAACTCGCCGAACTGGCCAACCTCCTCCTCAAATGCTCCTCCTTCCAACTCTCTCTTTAAGACAGTTGCTACCACTCGCGGTACCACCACCGCCCCGGCATCTCGTTACTTGCCCGGCTCCGGCTGCGGCGCACCGGGCGCTGGCGGCTGCGGAATGACCACGATGGGCAGTGGGTAGCGCAGCTTCATCACGTCATCCACCAGCACTTCAACATAATAAATGCCGGGCACGGCGAACTCGACCTGGCCGAGCACAGTCACGTTCGTGGCCGAGTGGCTGGCTTCATGGAGGGCAAATTTGACCTCGCCTTTGCGCAATACAGTCGTCTGGTCGGGCGCGAGCAGGCGCACGCTTTCCGTGAACTGGCCGACCCCGGCGGTCCAGCGGTTGAAGACGCAAATCTTGCCGGCGGTGACCGGCAGTTGCGGCACGCGGACGAAGTTCAGGACGCCGAGCAAAATAAAATTGCCGGTCGCCTCCTGGCGGATGTCTTCGCAAAGCAAAGAGCATTGGAGGTCGGGGAGAATGCGGGTGGGTTGCATAATGTTGTGAGTCGTGATGCTTGATTTAAGAAAGGGAAAGCTCGGCGGCGCGGACGGTGTTTTGCATCAGCACGGCAATGGTCATGGGACCAACGCCGCCCGGGTTGGGCGTGATTTTGCCCGCGATGGGTTGAACGGCGGCGAAGGCCACGTCTCCAACCAGGCGCGAACCCTCCTTGGCCGCCGGATCGGCGATGCGATTGACGCCGACGTCAATCACGACCGCGCCCGGTTTGACCATGTCGGCCTGCAAAAACTCCGGCACCCCCAGCGCCGCGATGATGATGTCCGCGCGGCGGCAGTGTTCGCCAATGTGGCGCGTGCGCGAGTGGCAGATCGTGACGGTGGCGTTGGCGTGCTTCGCCTTTTGGCACAGGATCGCGGCCATCGGTTTGCCGACGATTTCGCCGCGGCCCAGAATCACCACCTCCGCGCCGTCCGTCGGCACATTGGAGCGGATGAGCAGTTCCTGCACGCCCGCTGGAGTGCAGGGGCGAAAGCCCGTCGTGTCCCCCAGCAGCAGCCGGCCCACGTTGAGGGGGTGAAACCCATCCACGTCCTTGTGCGGAGCCACGGTCGAGTACACCACTTCCTGACGAATATGTTTGGGCAGCGGGGCTTGAACGAGAATGCCATGCACGCGCGGGTCGGCGTTGAGCTGGTGAATGAGCTGGAGCAGTTCCGCCTCCGTCGTGGTCTCAGGCAGCACGCGGGTGTCGGAGCCAATGCCCAAACGCGCCGAGGCCTTGCCTTTCATGCCGACATAAACCTTCGAGGCCGGGTCTTCGCCCACGCGCACAAATACGAGTCCGGGCTGGACACCTTTGCTTTGAAGAACCGCGACGCGCGCGGCCGTTTCGGCGTGAAGCTGTTCCGCGATGGCGCGGCCGTCGATGAGATTAGCCGCAGCCATGTCCACTACCATCACGGCACCAGTTCGATGGCGTCCACGATGATGACCGGGGTGTGTTGCCAGCGTTCGTCGAGCAGTTCCTCGCCCGTGACGACGACGCGCTGCCCCTTGTACTGCTTGAGCACCAGGTTGGTGGAGGAGCTGAACACGTAATTGATGGCCTTGCCCGTATCGAGGGCGCGCAGTTCAAAGTAGCTCGGAGCCTGAATGCTCACGCTGCCCTTGAGGAAACCTTCCCGGCTCACAATTTTTTTCACCTTCTCAATGGGCGCCTCGACGACCGGTGCCACCGTCGGCGGCGTGGTCACGGGAGGAACGGGCACCGTGACAGGCGGCACCGGAGCCGTCTCGCCGACCACGGGCGTGGTGCTGGTCGGCACGGTTTCATTGGTCACCGGCACGGCGGCGATTTCCGGCTTGGTCGTGACTGGCACGACGGGCACAGCCGCAATGGTCAGGGGGGCGCGCTCCAGCAGATGGGAGGCGACAAAACCAAACGCGTTCGTGGGGGTGGCAATCTTCAACCACTCGCCCTTGGCGTCGATGGGCTTGACCGTGTCGCCTTTCTGTAGACGTCCGACGACGCTGTAGTTCTCGCCGGGACCGCCGCGCAAGTTGAGCTTGCGGGCCTTGATCGTGGCGGTGTTCGTATCCACGTAGGAGGAATGGACCCAGACCGAAACGTGCGGTGGCAGCGCAATGCGATACCAATGCGCCGGCTCATCCGCCTTCGGCTTCTTCATCGAGACGGATTCAAGGATCGTGACCGGCTCGCCCTTCTTGAGATGGGTGATGACTTCGCTGCCCATGGAGGCTTGGCCGCGCACATTAATGTTGTCCTGCTTGGCGGTGGCGGACTCCAAATTCAAGACCGGCTCCGGAGGCGCTTCCGCTTTTACGACGGCTTTGGGCGCGGGCTTCTTGGCGACGACTTTCTTGGCCGGGGCTTTGGGCTTGGCGGGCGCGTTGGTTTTGGGCGCGTCCGGCAGCGGCGCAATGACGATGGCGGCGGGCGGGTTGGTGACCGCCGGCACGGCGGCCGGCGGAGTTTGGGCGGCCAGTTGCAGCGTGGCCAGACCCGTCGCAATGGCTGTGATGGTGAAAGCCCGGAACGAAATTTTCATAGCTAAGGAAGTAGAGATTTAATCTCGGCCCCTGTCAACGCCCGCCAGCGTCCCGTGCGGAGTTCGCCGAGTTTGATGGGTCCAATCTGGGTCCGCAGCAGTTTGATGACCCGGCGACCGAACACTTCGAACATCCGGCGCAGCTCCCGGTTCTTGCCCTCGGCCAGTTCGATTTCCATGAGCGTCGTAGCGCTGCCGGTGGCGAGCACCCGCACCCGTTCGGCCTTGAGCCGCTCGCCTTCGTCCACCACGCCCTTCAAAAGGCGATCGGCAAAATCGTTGTCCACTCGCCCTTCGACCGTCACGCGATATTTTTTGCGCACGCCGTAGCGCGGGTGGGTGAGCTTGAGAGAGAAGTCGCCGTCGTTGGTCAGAAAAATCAGACCCTCGCTCGCGCAATCCAGACGACCGACGGGGAAAAGATGCGCCCATTCCTCGGGGAGAAGCTCGGAGATAATCTGGCGCGATTCGGGGTCGCGCTTGGTGCAGATGTAGCCAGTGGGCTTGTTGAGCGCGATGTAGATTTTGCGCTTCTCCTTCACCACCCGGCTGTCCACCACCACCCGGTCGTGCAGCGGGTCCACCTTGGTGCCCAGTTCAGTCACGGTGTGGCTGTTCACCGACACGCGGCCTTCGCGAATGATTAGTTCGCTGGCCCGCCGTGAGGCCACGCCGGCGTCGGCGAGGAATTTTTGCAGACGAACCATGGGGGAAATGACGAATGGCGAATGGCTGGTGACGAAAGCGGGGCTTCCGCTGCTGTCATGCGCGACCCGCCATCGGCCTAGGCTTCGGGCTTGGTCTTGCGGAGGCCGGTGACGCGGTCGCCGGACTTCCACTGGCCGCGCTTTTTGAGCAGCGACACGCGCTCGAAGCGCTTCAAGACGTTCCGTTTCGCGCCGAGGTTGCTGGACGCGCGCAAGCTTGCATGCTGTGACATAAATTCAGTTTTCTCCGTTTTAACCGCCCGACTGTCGAGCGGAGCCGGTGCTTCTAGCACGCGACACCGGAGACGCCAATGGTTATTTCGAGTCTTTTGGTCGGGCGAGGCCGTCTGGACTCATTGCTCCAGCAAACTTTGCGCGATCCGGTAGCCCGCACGATCCGTGTTGTGCCGCACGCCACAAAAGAACTCCCCGACCCGCAGCCGCGCACTCTGACAGAAATAATCTGCGAGCGAGGTCGCATCCTGGTCACCGTCTCCGGCCTTCTGCGCCCGCGCGCAGGCGGCGGTCATGGCGAACAACTCCGCCGCAATATCCACGAAACGTCCGAGCAGCAGTTGCTCACGCTCCAGCTTGGGTCCGAACCGCGCCATCGCATGAAACAAACTCCGCGCCAGCCGGCGGCTGCTCCGCTCCACAAATCGCAGGTGTCTGCGCAACGTGCCGCCAGCGGGACGCTGGCCCGCAGTTGGTTTGCCGCCGAAAGGCCAGCGGGACGCCAGCGGGAAGCTGGGGACGAAGAGCATCGGGTACCAGCGCGCGTAAAATCCGGCCGCCTTCACCGCCGCCGCGAGCCGCGTCCGCAGCGGCAGATTTGAGTTAAACATCGCGCCCGCGACTTTGAGATGCGGGTCCAACGCCTCGCGCGCGATGAAGAGCCGCATGATTTCGCTCGAACCTTCAAAGATGGTGTTGATGCGGCTGTCGCGGAAGAACCGCTCCACCGGCTCCGCCTCCTCACCGCGCGCCCGCAGCGACTCCGCCGTCTCGTAGCCGCGCCCGCCGCGAATCTGCATCGTGTCATCGACGATCCGCCACGCGGACTCTGTGCCCCAGAGCTTGCCGAGCGCGGCTTCGAGCCGCACGTCGGCGTGCTTGTCCTTGTCCACGAGGCTCGCGGCATAAAGCGTCATGGCCTCCATCGCGTAAGTGTTCGCCGCCATGCGCGCGAGCTTGTCGGCCACCGCCGCATGTTGGCCAATGGGCGCGCCCCATTGCTCGCGCTGGCCGGCCCAGCGTTTCGCGATGTCGAGGCAGCGCTTCGACAGGCCGACGCACGCGGCGGGCAGCGTGAGCCGCCCGGTGTTCAGCGTGGTCAGCGCGACGCGCAGCCCTTTGCCTTCGCCGAGCAAAATGTTTTCGCGCGACACGCGCACATCCGTGAAGCGGACCACGCCGTTGTAGAGCGCACGCAATCCCATGAACCGGCAGCGCCGCACGACTTCAACGCCCGGCGAATCCATCTCGACGATGAACGCGGTGATCTGATCCTTGGCCCGTCCGTTCACCATCTTCGGCGGCGTCTTCGCCATCACCACGATGACGCCGGCGCGCGTGCCGTTCGTACACCAGAGCTTTTCGCCGTTGAGCAGAAAGGCCTCGCCGTCCGCCGTCGGTTCGGCGTGCGTCTGCATCCGGGCTGGGTCGGAACCGACGCCGGTTTCCGTCAGTGCGAACGCGGAAATCTCGCCGCGCGCGAAGCGCGGCAAGTATTTCTGCTTCTGCGCTTCGGTGCCGAACAGGATCAGCGGCTGCGGCACGCCGATGGATTGATGCGCGGAAATCAGCGCGGTGAGATTCCCGCAATGTCCGCCGAGCATCATGGCCGCGCGGCAATAGTTGGTCTGCGACAGGCCCAGCCCGCCGTACTGCACGGGCACCTTGATGCCGAACGCGCCGATGTCCGCCAGCGCGTGAATCACCTCGTCGGGAATTTCGCCGTCGCGATCAATCGCGTCGGCGTCGGCCTGCTCATGCAGAATTTTGCCGAGCCGTTGCAGGAAGGCGTCGCCCTGGTCGCGGTCCTCGTGCGTCTGCTCCGGGAATGGGAAGACCTGCGAGAAGTCCGCGCGGCCCATGAACAGTCCGGCAATGAAGCCCGCGCCGTGCGTGGACTCGCGCGCGGCCTCGGTCAGTTCCAGCGCCGCCCGCTGCCCGGCGGACATCTTCGACGTGTCGATGTCAGCCGCCGGCAACTCCTCCGGGCTGGTCGGTTCCACTTCGTGCATCGTTTTCATAGTGCTCCTCCTTCTTCGTAAAATTTCCGGCGCTCCTTCGCCATCCGCCGCAGCAACTCGCACGGATGAAACCGGGCGTCGTGTTCCGCGAGCTGGTTCAATTCCGCCACGAGCTTCGCGAGACCGAGCGCATCCGCGTAGCGCAGCGGCCCGCCGCGAAACGGTGCGAAGCCCGCGCCCAGGACCATCGCGAGATCAATGTCGGCGGGCGTGGCAGCGACCCGTTCCTCCACGCAACGCGCCGCCTCGTTGACCATGAGGAGCGAGAGCCGGCGCGCGAGTTCGTCGCGCGTGAACGGCGTCCGGTGCGGCGCGCTCCGCATCGCCTCGGCGGCGTGGCTCGGTTTGTCGTGGGCGTGATCGTAGAAGCCGTGGCCCGTCTTCCGGCCCAACATTCCGTTGGCGATCATCTCGTCGAGCAGTGCGCCGCCGCTGACGCGTTCGGCGAAATGCTTGTCCAGCGTCTTCACCACATGCGCCGCCACGTCGAAGCCGACTTCATCCAGCAAGCGCAACGGTCCCATGGGCATTCCGAAATCCAGCATCGCTTCATCGACGTCGTGCGCGCTCGCGCCGTGCTCGAAGAGCCGCACCGCCTCGACGAGATACGGCATGAGGATGCGGTTCACGACGAAGCCAGGACGGTCCTGCACCACCACGGGAATTTTGCCGAGGTCGCGCGCGAACTGCACCGTGCGCTGGACGACTTCCGGCGAAGTCTTCGCGCCGACCACGACCTCGACGAGTTCCATGCGCGGCACGGGATTGAAAAAGTGCAGCCCGATGACGCGCTCCGGCGAACTTGTAGCCGCCGCAATCTCGGTCACGGACAGCGCCGACGTGTTGGTGGCGAGGATGGTGCGCGGGGAAGTCTGCGCGGCGAGGCAGCGAAAGATGTCGCGCTTGAGCGGCATCATTTCCGGCGCGGCCTCGATGACGAGTTCCACCTCGCGCAGCGGCACATCGGTCGCGGCGGAGAACACGCGGTCCAGTCCATCGCGCGCCTCGATCGGCGTGAGCTGATGATGCTGCACCGCGTCTTCGTAAAGTTTCGAGACGACGGCCATGCCGCGCACGAGCTGGTCGAGACTCACATCGCGGAGAATGACCGAGAGTCCACGACTGCTGAGGCACTGGGCGATGCCCGCGCCCATGACGCCCGCACCGATCACGGCGGCATGTTTGATATGTTCATGCACCCCGGCCGGAGATTTCTTCGCGCGCTCGTGCAGCAGGAACAGACGCAACAGATTTTTACTGGCGTCGCCCTCGGCAAGCCGCACCACGGCTTCGCGTTCCAAGGCCAAGGATTCCTCGACGGACAGCGCGATGCCGTGCGTCGCCACGTCGAGCGCCTCGAACGGAGCGGGATAGTTGCCGCGCGTCCTCGCCGCAAGTTCGCGCGCGGCGCGGGTGCGGATGAGCAGGGCGGAAACCGGATTGTTCGCGATGCGCAAGTGCGGGCGATGCGCCTTCAGCGGATGCAGGATGTGCTCGCGCGCGATTTGGAGCAGTTGTTCGCACGGGACCAATTTATCCACCAGGCCAAGCTTCAACGCGCGTTCCGCCGACAGCACCCGGCCCGCGAGAATCACATCGAGCGCCTTGGGCAATCCGATGAGGCGCGGCAGCCGCGTGCATCCGCCCCACGCGGGAATGATGCCGAGTTTGATTTCGGGCAGACCGATTTTTGTCACGCGCGCGTCGGAGGCCACGCGGTGATCGCAGGCCAGGGTCATTTCAAATCCGCCGCCCACACACGCGCCGTGGATGGCGGCGACTTTGGGAACAGGCAGCGCGGCGAGCCGGTTGAAGACGGACTGGCCGAGTGTGATGAGTTCCGCGAGAACGTGCCCCCGGCGTCCGGCCGGGTCGGGGTCGTCGAGTTGCTGAACGCTTGGTCGGGGCGCGGAACCCGGCGGGACGCCGGGGGCACGTTGCTCTGCCAGACCGGCCAGCGCGTGGATGTCGGCGCCGGCGATAAAGATGTTTTCCTTGGCGCTGGCCAGGATGAGTCCGCGCAGGTCGGTCGCGTGTTCGAGCCAGTCGAGATGCGTGTTGAGTTCGAGCAGCACATCGCGGGAGAAAACATTCGCCGACGAGTGGGAGCGGTCGAAGGTGAGAGTGCAAATGCCATCGGCGACTTCCCGCAATATGTGGTGCGTGCGCTGGAGCGCGGCACCCTCATTGGGTCGATCCGTCAGGTCGCGTTCAAAATTGGCATCCAAAGTTTTCATACCATCCTTTCCAACCACAACGCCGCGCCCTGTCCGCCGCCGACGCAGAGCGTCACGAGCGCGCGCCGGGCCTGACGGCGTTGCAATTCTTTCAAGCTCGTCAAAATCAGCCGCGCGCCAGTCGCGCCCACGGGATGTCCGAGGGCGATGGCACCGCCGTTCACGTTGAGCTTGTCGCGTGAAATTGATCCGAGAGATTTTTCGCGGTGAAGATGCTGCCGGGCGAATTCCGGCGAGGCCGCGCCCTTGAGCACGGCCAGCGTCTGCGCGGCGAACGCCTCGTTGACTTCAATCAGGTCAGCGTCTTCCACGCGGAGTCCGCATTGCTGCTCCAGCTTGGCGAGCGCGTGCAACGGGCCGAGACCCATGTGGGCCGGATCGCAACCCGCGACCGCGAAATCAATGAGCGCGCCAATGGGAACTAACCCAAGCTCCCTGGCGCGCTCCACCTCCATGACGAGCAACGCCACCGCGCCGTCGGTGATTTGCGACGAATTGCCGGCGGTGACGGTGCCAAAATCTTTATCGAACACGGGCCGCAGCTTGGCGAGCGCGGCGGGGGTTTGTTTTTCGCGCGGGCCGTTGTCGGAGGTGATTGCAGATTGCGGATTGCGGATTGCGGATTGGGCCGGAAGCACCGGGCAAATTTCACCGGTGAGTTTATCGCGGGCGGCGAGGGCGCGCTGGTTGGATTCGAGGGCGAAGGCGTCCTGATCCTCGCGGCTGATTTTGAATTCGCGCGCGACCAGTTCCGCCGTCTCGCCCATGTTCAGGCCGGAGACGGGATCGCTGAGTCCGAGTTGCAGGCCAACGCGCGGTTGGAAATCGCGCGGACGAAACGCGGCGAGCGCGCCGAGTTTTTGCGGGAGTGATTTGGCGCGGGCGAGACGGCTGAACTTCTGCGCGGCGCGCGGGCTGAAGAGCAGCGGCATTTGCGACATGCTCTCCGTGCCGCCGACGATGAAGACGCGCCCATGCCCGACGCACATTTTCTCGTAAGCCATCGTGAGCGATTCGAGGCCGCTGGCGCAGTTGCGATGCACGGTCACGCCGGGGACGTGTTCGGGAATGCCAGAACGGAGCGCGATGACGCGCGCGACATTGGCGGCGTCAGCGGGCTGGGAGACGCAGCCGAAGATCACTTCATCGACGAGCGCAGGATTAAACCCGGTGCGCGTGAGCAGCGCGGTGACGGCGAGGCGTCCGAGTTCGACCGCGTCGAGATGCGCAAGGTCAGTGCCAGCCTTGCAGAACGGGGTCCGCACACCATCAATGATGACGAGGCGCGGTTTCATGCGGCGTTCTCCAAGATGGGCGCGCTGGTGGGCGCGGGCCGGTTATCCACGAGCTTGCGCTCCTTCAACTCGCTGCCGACGCCTTGCAGTTCGCGCATCTCTTCGAGTTGGTGGAACTCGATCCGATTTGGGTGAATCTCTGCGCGCGAGACCATGCGCTCGTTCAACTCATGCGCAAGCTGGGCTTCGGAAACATCGTTGTGCCGCGTGACGTGCAGGATCAGTTCATCGAGGTCCAGCGGGTCGTCGTGGCGTTTCCGCAATTCAATCTGCCACGCACCCACGCCATCGCAGTCGTCGAGCACATGTTCCAGCTCGTTGAAATCGACGAGCGTGCCTTTGATCTTGTCCGTGTGCATTTCGCGCACGTCGGAGCGGCGCGAGATGTTCCCGATGAGACGCGGCACGCGGCGCCCGCAGTTCGGACACGGCGCGTAGGTCAGCCCGCCGTCGATGATGTCGGCGGTGCGATAGCGGAGGACAACCGTGCCGCGCGCGGCGAGCGGGGTGAAGACGAGTTCGCCGGGCGTTTCAGGCGGCAACACTTCGCCGGTGTGCGGGTCCACCACTTCAAACAGTCCCAGATCGGGATAGAGATGATAGCCGCAAGACGGTTCATCCAGCGGGCGCGGACATTCGGCGAACGCCATCTTCGCCTCGGTGAGTCCGTAGCAGGCGACGACATCGACTTCGTGCGCGCCGAGTTCATGCGCGAGCGA
>JAYVWQ010000113.1:0-1564 GCA_043785945.1 Akkermansia sp. | reverse complement strand
CCCTGATCGAGCCGGAGGCTGGCCGCCAGCACCAGCTTCGCCACCTGGTCGTTGCCCAGATTGTTCAGCGTCAGGGAGGGAACCGTCACCACCATCGTTTGCCGCGTGCCGTCCTTGCGCTGATCGATCTTGCGGATCGTTGCGTCCGTCAGCGTGAAGTTCTGCAAATGCAACTGCGGCGGTGCGCTGGGCGTGGCGGGCTTTGGTTCCGCTTTCGGCTTGGCATCCTTGGTCTGCTTGGTGATGGGATCAAGGTTGCTCGTGCCGTCGGGGAACGTCACCAGGTTCACGACCGGACTTTTGATTTCCACCTGCGACACGTTGATGCGGCCCTTGATGATGTCCATCAGGCTGTAACGCGCGATGACTTCCTGCGCCGTGACGAGCGGTTCCGTGCCCACCGTCTGCACCTTCAATCCGCGCAGCAGCACCGACGAGAACGGCGAAAGGCTCACGCCCTCCACCGTGACCTGCGCGTTCATGCCCTTGCTGACCTTGGGCAGGATGACCGACTTGAGCGCCCATTCGCTCGTGCCCACGAAGTAAGCCAGCAGCAGCAACACCACGAGAGCACCCAGCAAAATCCCAGTCCAGCGCACCCAGCGGCGGGCTGGGCGCGAATTTGTTTTCGTTTCGTTTGTCATAAAAAGTTTGTTCAGCCACCGAGGCGACCCAGGCCAGCGCAACAGCTCCAGCCTGTCTTGGCCCGATGATTTAAGCGAAGTCACCGTGACTTCGGGGCAGTTAAGCTAACGGATTTCGGGGGCGCGTCATTCCTCAACTGCAAAAACTTGCGGATCGGTGAAGAGCGCGAGAAGACCACCGGCCCAGCGGGGCGCAATTGCGGAGGAAGCACAATCAACTCGGAGGGGGAATTCGCTCGTCCCCCATCCTGCCATCCGTGCCGTGACGGAACTTGAACTCACCGCTGGAGACAATTAATTTGCCGCCATGAGCGAAGCCGCCATTCAACAACTCATGCATGAGTTGGAAGCCCTGCCGGAATCGGACCAGCAAGTGGTTCTTGGTTTTGTGACCGGGCTCCGGCAGCGCCGCCGCGCCACGGAAAATAAATCACCACGCCCCCAGCAAAATTCCGCGCTCCAACTGAAGAGCAACCTGCTCGTCTTCACCGGACAAGTGGGTGCTCCGGAAACTGATTGGGTTCAAGTGGTGCGCGACGAGCGCGACGAGGAACTGCTGCGTCTGTCCGTCGGCGGCGTCACCTGCCCATGAAAGTTTTCTGCGACACCAGCGTGCTCGTGGCTGGGTCGCTGGAGGCGCACGTTCACCACGCCCCGGCCAGAGCCGCGCTGGAACACATTGCTCGTGGCGAAGACAGGGGCCATTGTTCGGCGCATACCCTGGCCGAGACATTTTCCGTTCTCAGCCGAATGCCGACGACTCCCAAGCTGCAACCGCAAGACGTGCTGGCGATTCTGGAGAAGAACATCTTTCCTCATTTCGTCCTCGTCGCTCCCGCGTCAGCGGATTATCCGGCGGCGATTCGTTCTCTCGTGGGAATGGGACTCGGAGGCGGACGCATCTACGATCTGCTGCATCT
>JAYVWQ010000112.1:0-2942 GCA_043785945.1 Akkermansia sp. | reverse complement strand
TTCAATTGTCGGACCCGCGCGCCCAAGGCATTTGTCACTTCACTCCGTCAGCGGTCTTGGCGCCAGTCTTCGCCGGCGGCTGATACTTCCACAGCGGATCGGTCAGTCGGCGATTGAACGTGAACATCGTCTTCGCATCTCCGTCGTCGGCCACGGTGACTTGAAGGGTGGGAAATTTGGTGTCCCATTTATCCACCTGGATACGGCGGATGTTCTTTTCCGGCCACGGTTGATCATCGATCCAGACATGGCCATCGGCATGGAGGAAGAGCAACGGCTTTTGCCAAGCGGCCGACGCCTGTCGGAAAGGAACCAGAAAAGCGTTGAATTTGTCCCTCGGCTCGCCCGGCTTGATGACGAACGGATTCGCCTGGCACAAAATCACCGCAGCCCGCACTTCACTCATCGCCGGACGGGTCAGCACCTCTTTGATCCAGGCCGCATCGTGGGGCAGGCGAACCGCCCATTCGGCGGGGTCGTGGATGCGCCCGCCCACGAGGTTAAGGCCGATGAAGACCACGCCCTTGCGCGTGAAAGTGAAATTCTCCGGGCGGTCCGGCTGACGCTCGGTTTTCCAGCCGGGCTGAAAGCGTTCCTCGAATCGGGCGTAATACATGTGCCACCACTTCCACCCGTGAACTGGATCCTCCAGATCGCTCCATTCGTTGTCGCCCGGCACGATCCATGTGGGAATCGTGTTGCTGTTCGAGAGCAAGTCAGCCGTCCAGCGATACTCGGCCTCGGTGGGCATTTGGTCCGGCCCCGGAGGCAGGATCTGACCCGGTTTGGCTGAGGAATCTTCCGGCCTTTTCACGGCCGGAGCTTTGAAGACATCGCCGAGATGCACCATAAACTCCGACGTGCGCTCCCGGTTGTCCTGCCGGACGTAAAAGGCCACCGCTGGTTTATCCGGCGGCGTGTAAGGCCCACAGCCCATCGCGGAAAATATGACCGTCTCGCCCGCAGCGGCAGCCGCGAAGCCCAAACAGCCCAGCGCAACCGCCCAGAGATATTTGTCGTGAACATGTGTTTGCATAATAAAACTGGATGTGTTGGTGGCCGGCGTGGTGATGGATGGGCGGATCAGTCTCTTTTTTCCGCCTAGCGTTTTTTGGACAACTTGAGGATTTCAATCACATTCTTGCGGAGTAAGACACGGGTATCCTGGTTGAAAAACGATGCCTCTTTGGGGTGTCCATCTTTGTTCTTTGTAGAGATCGTCATGGTGAATATGCGGCCCTTCAGCTCGGGGGCTTCGGCCTCGAGTGGCTTGATCCATTTTTCCTGCTGGTAACCTGGCTCCAGCCACTGAGTATCCGTGCCTCGCGAGTAAACTAGGAACTTGGTGCGCGGCTCGTTCATTCCGATTAAAATAATGAACATGCGCAGCTTCCCGTCGCATTCGTCATAAACGGCCTGCCACTTGGCGTTTTCCATTTCTTCCTCTGGTGTCAGTGGTTTCTCCTCTGGTGTCTTTCGTTTCTCTACTTTTTTAAGACCCAGCTTCGCGTTGACGGTATGGAAAAACGCCGAGCGGTGGATTATCACCAGATCGGGATGCTTGGAGAGCACATAAGCCAAACCGAACCAGTGCTCATCCATCGGCACCGGGTTCAGACTGCTCGACGGCAGAAGATCCTCCTCCTGTAGCACTCGGGCAACGTCCTGCGCGTTGCTACCCCCGATGTTGTCCTTTCTGTAAACGCCGCCCTTTGCCGTGGTATCCATGAGAACAAGGACGGGATCGCGCTTGAAGTACCATAGCGCCACTCCTCCCATGATCGCGCCCCCAGCCCGATTAAGGCAGCCCTCCGTGTCCAGCGCGCCTTCGGCTGCTGCACACCGCTCGCGACGGGCAACTCTTCCAGGGCACCGGACACGTTCCCTGCCGTGACACCGCGCGCCGGGAGCGCCGCTCCGGTGCGTTGCGGTTTGCCCTGAACCGTTTCGGTCACCGAAACCAGCGTATCATGGAGTTCGTTCGCGGTCTGGAATCGCTGCTTTGGATCGCGATGACATGCCTTCAAGATGAGACTGTTCAACTGCAGAAGGGCGGGGACGGTCGTGAACTCTTCGGCCGCATCGGGCGGATCGGGAAAGCATTTGACGGGCATTCCCATGAAGATCCCGTAGAAGACCTTGCCTAGGCTGAAAATGTCTCCCGTCGGTTCACCCAGCTCTTCCGGCGGCATGTAATTCTTGGTGCCTTGCGCCGAGACGCCCTCGCCCACTTCGGTGATCAGCCCAATGTCAGCGAACTTTGGCACGCCATTCACGAAGATGATGTTGGAGGGCTTGATGTCGCGGTGAATAAAATTGTGCGCGTGGAGGTCGGCCAAAGCAGCAGCCAGCGCCAGGCCGATCGGAAGACTTGTTTCCAGCGGGAGGCGCTGAGGGGGCGCCATTTCATGCGCCAGGGTCCTCGGCACATAAGTGTCCGTCTCGATGCGCTGGCCAGTCCGCACGTCATCGGCCAGTTCCATCACATAATAGAAATAGCCGGCCGCCGCATTCTCTCCAATCTGGAGGATGTTGACAAACCCACCGTGGGTGCGGGAAATAGGCTCGAATTTGCGGAGGCCTTCGAATTCCCGTTGAAAGTCCCGTTCGTCCGAAAATGTTCCCCGAATGACCACCTTGATGGCGCGCAGACCACCGATTACATTTCTCGCCAGCCACACCTCGCCATAAGATCCTTTGCCGATGCGCCGAATGAGTACGTGATCGGCGATAATTGGCAGCGCTTCCCCGTCCACGACATTGGACGAAGGCCCCTTGCCAGGAAGTGGAGTGTTCATGATTTATGGCGGATTACTCTCCAGGCGTTTGATTTCCTTTTTCACGCGCGCGGAGATTTTATATTTCGCGAAATAAACTTCCGGCAGTTTCACGCCCAACCGGCGCGCCACTTGAAGAGCCGGAACATTTTTCACGACGTGCAG
>JAYVWQ010000111.1:0-13967 GCA_043785945.1 Akkermansia sp. | reverse complement strand
AATTTTTTTCCAAGTAATGCGAGCATAAGTGCCTCAAATTTTGATGGTGATGTCCACGCCGGCCGGCAGGTTGAGCTTCTTCAACTCGTCCACCGTCTTGGCGGTCGGGTCGAGGATGTCGAGCAGGCGCTTGTGGGTGCGCTGCTCAAAAGTTTCCTGGGACTTTTTGTCCGCGTGCGGCGAGCGCAACACGGTGAAGCGTTCAATGCGGGTGGGCAGCGGGATGGGCCCCGCCACACGCGCGCCGCTGCGCTTCACGGTTTCCACGATGTCGTGCGCCGATTGGTCAATGACCCGATGATCGTACGCCTTCAGTCTGATTCGAATACGTTGTCCAGCCATACAAAGAACAATTGTCTAGTTAATGGTTCAAATTCCCCCGCTTCCATTTGAAAGCGGAGGCGGACTGTAGCAATCGCCTTTTTCGGCGCAACCACTTTTTTGAAGAATCTGGTATGCAGGACCGCGAATCGACTCTCTGCCGATGTTTCCGGCAAAAAAACTGTTGAATCCATGCGCCGTCTGCCTACTCATTTCGAGCGCGACCCATGTGCGCCTGAAATAACTCAAAGTGAAACCTACTGACCTCCGCGGCATCCTGCAGTACATCCCCCGCTTTCGCGAAAAGATTTTCGTGCTCAGCCTCGACGGGGCGATTGTCACCGAGGAAAACTTTTCCAACTTTCTCCTCGATGTCGCCGTCCTGCGCTCGCTGAACATCCGCGTCATCATCTGCCACGGGGCGGCCGCGCAAATCCGCGCTCTCGCCGAGGAGCAGCGGATCAAGCCTTCCGACATTGATGGCTCCGGCATCACCGACGCCGAGACGCTCAAGCTCGCGTTGACCGCCGCCAACCGGCTGACGCACGAAATCCTCGAAGGACTTTCCGCGAACGATCTGCGCGCGGTCAGCACCAACGCCATTGTCGCGCATCCGATGGGCATCCTCGGCGGCGTCGATCATCTTTTCACGGGCAAGGTCGAGCGCGTCGATACGGAGATGCTGCTCACGCTGCTCGGCCAGGGCATCGTGCCCGTGGTGCCGCCGCTGGGCTTCGATGGCGAGGGCAAAACATACCGCGTGAATTCCGATCACATGGCCGTGGCCATCGCCGAGGCGTTGAAGGCGAACAAGGTCGTCTTCATCACCACCTACGATGGGCTGGCGGATCGCGGTCAGCTCATCCGGCAGATGCTGGCCGGCGATTTGGAAAAAGTTCTGGCTGACAAGAAGAACGAACTCACGCCCGAGATGCTTTCCAAGGCGACGCACGCGGCCATCGCCTGCCAGGCGGGCGTGCCGCGCGTCCACATCATTAATGGCCGCGTCGATGAAGGGCTGCTGGCCGAGGTTTTCTCGAACGACGGCATCGGCACGCTCATTTACGCGAACGAGTACACACAGATTCGCCCGGCCCAGCGGAAAGACATCCGCAACATCCAGAATCTGACCAAGCAGGGCGTGGCCAGCGATGAACTGGTCAAGCGCACCCGCGCCATGCTGGAGAAGCAGTTGGGGGATTTTTACATCTTCGAAATCGACAAGCACACGGTCGCCTGTGTGGCGCTGCAGATTTTTCCCGAGCAGAACAAGGGTGAGCTGGCCTGCCTGTTCGTCAGCCCGTCACATGAGAATCAGGGCATCGGGCGCAAGCTGATTCAGTTCGTGGAGAACAAGGCGCGCGAGCTGGGCCTGGCCGAATTGCTCACGCTCTCCACGCAGGCCTTCACCTACTTTCAATCCAAAGGCGGTTTCGGTGAAGGCACGCCCGATGACTTGCCGCCGATTCGACGGGAGAAGTACGACGCGGGAGGGCGCAACTCCAAGGTGCTGGTGAAAAAGCTGACCAGCGAAGCCAAGCCCGGCACACCCCCGACCAAGCCCGTGCTGGCGACGCTGCCGGGGAATCAGCCGCCGCTGTTTAATTAAAAACCGACTGAGTCTCGCGAAGCCCGCGAAGGCCGTCGCGCCCGTCCTCGGGCGCACCTACGTGTGCAAGCCTGTGGGTTTGGATTGTTCCAACGCGCTCAAAGTCATCACGTTGCTGCGCCCGAGGACGGGCGCGCTCCGTCATCCTTCGGCTCCTTCGCGATAGAAGTCTTCCCCAACAGTCCGCGACTCAGGGCCGACGCTTCGTCACGGCGCGGCGCGCACGGCGCTGGCCTTCTTGCGGGCGGGAACTGGGGCGGAGTGTCTTGTTGTATTTCCGCATGGGCACGATGGTTTTTGGGCGTGCCTTGGGCACGATGACGATGGGGCAGCCTTCGTAGCCGAAGGCCTTGCGCATCTCACCCGCGAGATATTTTTTGTAAGGGTCGTAGAACAACTCGTCGCGATTGACGAAGAGCAGGAAGGTGGGCGGCGACTGCCGCACCTGCGTGGCGTAGTAAAATTTGAGCCGATGCCCGGCCGCGCTGATGGGCTGGCGCCGTTCCACCGCGTCATGCAACGTGCGATTCAAGATCGAAGTGGGCACCTTCTTCTGCAACTCCGCCGCCACATAGCGCACGGCTTCCAGCAAACGCTCCAGATGAAAGCCCGACTTGGCCGAGGTGAAGATGACCGGCGCGTAGTCGAGAAAGAACAGAAGTTCCTGCACCCATTCGCCGAACTCGACGAGCGTGGTCAGGCGCACTTCGCGGCCGTGATCCTTGTTCTTGCGATGCTCGATCTCCTCGATGCGCGCCTTCTCCACGGCGCTGGACACCAGATCCCATTTGTTCACGACCACGATGCAAGCCTTGCGGGATTCGACGATTTTGCCGGCGATTTTCTTATCCTGCTCCAGCACGCCGTTCTCCGCGTCGAGGACGAGGACACAAATGTCCGAACGGTCGATGGAATCCTCGCTGCGTTTCACGCTGAAGAATTCGATCGTGTCATCGACGCGCCGCTGCTTCCGCATCCCGGCGGTGTCGATCAAAATATATTTCTGCCGCACGCCGTCCGTCTCCACCTCGAAGGGCACGTCCACCGCATCGCGCGTGGTGCCGGGAATGGGGCTGACAATGACGCGCTCGGAACGGGTGAGCGCATTGATGATGGAAGATTTGCCGACGTTCGGGCGTCCCACGATGGCCAGCTTGAGCGGACCAGTCTTGCGTTTGGGCTTTTCCTCCGCCGTCCCTTCCTCGCCCTCGACGACTTCCGTGACTTCCTCGTCCTCGTCCGCCTCGGCACTCACCTCTTCCGGCAAGTGTTTCGTCGCCGCCACGATCAGGGCTTCGATGCCCTCTCCGTGAATGGCGGTGACGGGAAAAATTTTATCGAAGCCGAGCTGGCGGAACTGGTCCGCCTCAGAGATGACCCGCTCGGTGTCCACCTTGTTCACGGCCACGAGCACGGGCTTGTTGGCCTGGCGCAGACGCTTGGCCACTTCGGCGTCGAGCGGCGTGACGCCTTCCTGCACGTTGACCACGAGGATGATGGCGCTGGCGGCTTCGATGGCAATGTCCACCTGTTCGATGGCAGCCTTAAGAATGACGTCATCGGACTTTTCGCGGCGCAGCAGGCCGATGCCGCCGGTATCCACGAGCGTGTAAGGCCGCCCCAGCCATTCGACCTCGGCGGTGACGCGGTCGCGCGTGACGCCCGGTTGATCATGAACAATGGCGATGCGCCGTCCCGCGATGCGATTAAACAGCGCGGATTTCCCGACGTTTGGCCTTCCGACAATAGCGATGAGTCCACCCATACGGGCAGGATGAGGGACGCGCGCGCCAGCGGGAAGGGAAATTCACGTTGGACTTGGTTGCCGAAAGAATTGTCCATGTCTCTGGGCAAAAAAACCAACCCAAGTCTCAGGAATTTCCCTCGCCTCGCAGAAAGTCCGACTTAAAGTGTCCGCTGTTCCCAAACACCAAACTTCTTTGCTTATGCGCGGAAAAAAATTGTTCGTCCTTTGCTGTCTGCTGGTGGCCTCCCCTGCCCTGCTCGGCGCGGCTGACCAGGTCATTATCACCGAGTTCATGGCCGCCAACACCTCGACCATCGCGGATGAGGACGGCGCGTTTTCCGACTGGGTGGAAATCTACAACACCGGGACCAATACGGTGAACCTCAATGGCTGGTTCCTCACTGACAACGCCGCCATTCTCACCAAGTGGCAGTTCCCCTCCACCAACCTGGCGCCCAACGCCTTCATGGTGGTCTGGGCCTCGGGCAAGAACCGACGCGTGCCCGGCGCACCGCTGCACACCAGCTTCAGCTTGTCCGCCAACGGCGAATATCTCGCCCTCGTCCGACCGGATGGGGTGACCAAGACGACGGCGTTTGCGCCCACCTTCCCCAACCAGTTCAACGACGTGGCCTACGGCTTCAGCATGGCGGGGACGACCACCACGCTGCTCGCGGCGGGAGCGGCGGGACGCGCGCTGGTGCCAGCATCAGACATCGGCACGGGATGGCGCAGTGTGGGCTACGATGATTCAACCTGGACCAGCGGCTCCACGGGCATGGGCTACGACTTGGGCACCAATTATCTCCCCGCCATCGGCCTCAACCTCGGCGCGTCCATGTCGAACGTGAACGCCTCGGCCTATCTGCGCGCGCCCTTCACCATCGCGGACCCGGCCGCCTACAAGTCGCTCACCCTGCGGATGCGCTACGACGACGGCTTTGTCGCCTATCTCAACGGGGCCGAAGTGGTGCGCCGCAACGCACCGGCGTCGCCGCTGTGGAATTCCGCCGCCAGCGCCGTGCATGGTCCGCCGCTGGCGGGATCGCTGCTGGAAAACTTCGAGGGTGGAGCGGGCAATTACACTTTGAACCAATACGGCGTGGCTCCAGCGCCCTCCGTCCAGCCGGCCGGCGCGGGCAGCACGGGCAGCTATCTGCGTCTGATGACCGACACGATCAATGGGGCTTTCAACTCCGTGGCCTTCCGCCAGACCGCACCGGGCCTGTTCAGCACCATCGTCAGCGATTTTGATTATCGCCTGAGCAACAGCGCGAATAATCCGGCGGACGGCTTCGCCCTGCTGTTCCTGCCCACCGCGACCTACGGCACGAACGGTCCCGGGGTCACCACCCAGGCCTTCGGCATCGAGGAGCCGAACTACGCCGGGGTCTTCGCCATCGGCTTCGACGTGTATCCCCACACCACGCAGAATGATGTGTCGGTGCATTGGAACGGGGCGGAGAAACTGAACGTGACCATGTCGCGCGCCACCTTCGAGATGGTCGCGGGCGTTTTCCATCATGTGAAGGTGACGCTCCAACATGTGACCGGCGGCGCGCGCGTGACCGTGACGTTCACCGCCAACATCAACGGCGTGCCGGCCGCGCCCTACACGCCGATCAACAATTTCTTCGTCGCCGGTCTCGACCCGTATCAGAGCCGCGTGCAGTTCGCCGGGCGCACGGGCGGGCTGAACTTGGGTCTCGACCTGGACAACATCAACGTGCAGTTCCTTCCGCCGCCCGGCTTGATCGCCTTTGAAGATTTCGACATCACGCCCTTCCTCAATCAGCTCCTCGCCGGCACGAACTTGCTCGCCGTCCAAGGACTGAACATCGCGGCGGGCGACGCGGATTTTCTGGCCCAGCCGGAGTTGCGCGCGGCGGACTTCCTCGTGTCCACGCAGTCGAACTACATTGCGCCGCCCACACCCGGCACCTGGAACAACGTGACGGGCGGCGGCACGCTGGCCCCGGTGACATTCTCGCCGGCCTCGGGCATTTATTCCTCGAACACTCTCGCCGTGCAGCTCGCGTCGAGCGCGTCATCGGCCATGATTTATTATACGCTCGACGGCACCTCGCCCACCCTCAGTTCCCTGCTCTACACCGGCGCGATCACGATCAGCGCCAACGCCGCCATCCGCGCCCGCGCTCTGGAGCCGGGCAAGGTGGACAGCGAAGTGACAGCGGCGAACTACATCATGCTCGACTCCTCGCTGACCAACTTCACGAGCAACCTGCCGCTCGTCATTGTGGACAGCCTCGGCGGGACCATCGTGGAGAACGTGAAGATTCCCGGTTACGCCGTGTTCCTCGACACCAATGCCTCGGGCGCACGCGTCAGCCTGAAGGGGCCGTTTGATTATCGCGGCCGGGTCGGGATCGAAATCCACGGCCAGAGTTCCACGCAGTTCCCGAAAAAATCCTTCAACCTCGAGACGGATGATGAGACGGGCCAGGATTTCAAAACCAAACTGCTCGGCTTCCCCAAGAGCAGCGACTGGGGACTCTACGCACCCTACACGGACAAGACCTTCATGAATGACTACCTGACCTACGAACTGCACGAGGCCATGGGCCACTACGCGGTGCGGCGCAAATTCGTGGAGGTCTTCATCCGCAGCACGGCGGGCCGGCTCTCGACCAATGACTACCTCGGCATCTACGTGTTCCTGGAAAAAATTCGCGTCGATGAAAACCGCGTCAACATCGCCAAGCTCAAGAGTGGCGACAACGCGGAGCCTGACATCACCGGCGGCTACATTTGGAAGAAGGACAAGGACAGCCCCGGCGACGTGAATTTCACCACCACGAGCGGACAGTTCCTTAAATATCACGACCCGAAGGGATCCGATCTGAGCTTCGCCCAGCGCGCCTGGCTGCTCAATCACCTCAACACCTTCGAGGCCGCGCTCTACGGCGCAAACTGGCGCGACCCGGTCAACGGCTACTTGAAATACATCGAGCCGGGTTCCTTCGTGGACCAGCACTGGATCGTCGAGTTCCCCAAGAACATCGACGGCTACCGCCTGAGCGACTACATGAGCAAGGATCGCGGGGGCAAGATTCGCATGGACCCGATCTGGGATTGGAACCTCTCCTGGGGCAACGCCAACTATCTCGAAGGCGGTCTGACCAACAACTGGTATTTCCCGCAGCTCGGCAGCACGGACGACATCTGGTTGAGCCGGCTGCGGCAGGACCCGGATTTCTACCAACGCATCATTGATCGCTGGGGCCAGTTGCGGACGAATATTTTTGCGCTCTCCAATCTGCTCGGGCGGGTGAACCGCATCACCAACGAACTGTGGGAGGCGCAGTCGCGCGACTTCGCCCGCTGGCCGCGCCTGAGCATGTACGTGTGGCCCAATCCAGACGGGAATGCATGGCACGTCAACTACGCCACGCCCGGCACGTTCCCCAATTTGATCAGCGAGATGAAGAAGTGGATCACGGGACGTTCCGTGTGGGTGGACAGCCAATTCCTGCGCGCCCCGTTGTTGAGCCTGCCCAGTGGCCCGATCACGCCCGGAGTCAGTGTCAGCATCACCGGCACGGTCGGTTCCATTTACTACACGCTCGATGGCAGCGACCCGCGCGCCAGCGGCGGAACTCTCAGTCTGTCCGCGCGTCTTTACACCGGCCCGGCCACGCTCACGAACAACGTCGGTCTCATCGCTCGCACCTTCTTCACCAACGCGTGGAGTCCGCCGGTGCAGGGAATCTACGTCGTGGCTCCGCCGACGCTGGCCATCACGGAAATCATGTACCACCCGACCGACCCGCCGACGAACAGCGGCTGGACAGCAGACGATTTTGAATACCTCGAAATCAAAAACACCGGGACGAACAGCCTCAACCTGCAAGGCGCGCGGCTGGCGGGCGGGATTGATTACACCTTCCTGCCCACCGTGCTGCTGCCCACGGGCGCACCGACCACGAACAACTTCGACACCGGCGGCACGGGCTACACGGCGGCCCAGTTGAACAGCGGACCGGCTGCCGCGATCACGGCGGGCGGGCCGGCGGGTAATTTCCTGCGCCTCCTCGGGGGCGGCGCGACGAACACGATGCGCAACCGCATTGCCTTCAGCCAGACTGCGCCGGGCAGCTATGCGCGCGTCACGGCGGACTTTGATTTCCGCGCCACCACCGTCGGCCAGACCGTGAGCAACGGCACGGCGACCATCCAAAACTTCGACGGAGTTGCCACGAACTACGTGCTCGGCGGCTCGGCGGCCGTGCTGCCGGCCAACGCCGGATCGTCGGGTGGGTTTTTGCGGATCGTGCCGGACCTGGGCACGCTGGCCGGCACCGTCGGATTTGATCGCACCGGCACCGGGACGTGGAACACCGTCACCACCACCTTCGATTTCCGCATCACGCCGTCGAGCGAGGCCAATCAGGCGGACGGCATGGGCTTCGCCTTTATTAACACGGGCACCTTCGGCACCAGTGGCGCGGCTCCGGGCGTCTCCGAGGAGCCGAACTTGGCCAACTCCCTGGGTCTCGGCATCGACGATTACAACAACGCCGAGATTAACAACAACCACCTGTCGCTCCACTGGAACAACGCCCTCGTCGGCTCGCCCGCCTCGCCCACGTTTGATTTCTCCAACGGGAAATTTCATCGCGCCCAGGTCATCGTCCGCTTCTCCGGTGGCTCGGCCTTCGTGACCGTCCGCGTGACGCCCGACATCAACGGCACACCCGGCGCAACCGAGACGCTCTTCCAAAACATGGCCATCGCCGGCGTCGCCCCGTACGAGGGACGCGCCGCGTTCGGCGCGCGCACCGGCGGCCAGAGTGCGGCCCACGACATCGACAATCTGAACGTGCAGTATTCCACGGACAGCAGCGGGGCGGCGGGTCTCTCGATGTTGCTGCTGCCGGCTTCGACCTTCGGCGCAAGCGGCGCGGGCACCACGCTCGCGCAGTTCACCGACGCACCCACGGTCACGAACACCTTCGCGCTCGACCTCGCCTTCAACCCTTCGAACACGGCCAATGATGTGACCTTCTACTGGAACCGCGCTTCTGTTTTCAGCGGCAGCCCGTCGCTGGCCGCCCTGGATTTGGACAATGGCCTGTTCCATCACGCCACGCTGCAAATCGACAAGAGCGCGGGCGGCTCCTACCTCACGCTCGTGCTCACGCCGGACAGCCTCGGCACGCCGGGCACGCCCATCGTGGTGGCCTCGAACCTCTTCATCGCCGGACTCACGCCAGACAATGCGCGGATCGAATTTGCCGGGCGCAACGGCAACCTCAACACCACGCTCGATGTGGAAAATGTGGGCGTGAACTACTTCCAATTTGCCCCGCTGACCCTCGCGCCCGCCCAGTGCATCCTGGTGGTGAAAAACCGCGCCGCCTTTGAATCGCGCTATGGCACGGGCTTCAACATCGCCGGGGAATTCACCGGCACGCTTAACAACGCGGGCGATCACATCGTGCTCCTCGGCCCGGTGGGCGAAGTGATTCTCGACTTCAACTACAGCGACGACTGGTACCGGCTGACCGATGGACTGGGCTTCTCCCTCGTGAACGCCGATCTGAACGCCCCGCCCGGAACGTCCGTCGCGTGGCACAACTCCAGCTACCAAGGCGGCTCACCCGGCGCGGTCGATCCCGTGCTGAACCTGCCGCCCGTGGTGGTGAATGAAATCCTCGCCAACTCCGTGCTGCCGGATGTGGACACGATTGAACTGCACAACCCGACCACCAATCTCGTGGACGTAGGCGGCTGGTATCTCACCGATGATTTCAACACGCCGAAAAAATTCCGCCTCGCCAACGGCACGACCATTCCGGCAGGCGGTTTCCTGGTCTTCACCGAGGCAGACTTCAACCCCACGCCGGGCGCGACCAACAGCTTCGCCCTCAGCGCGGTGGGCGATGAGGTGTGGCTCTTCTCCGGCAATGGG
This sequence comes from Akkermansia sp., assembly GCA_043785945.1. Taxonomy (GTDB): domain Bacteria; phylum Verrucomicrobiota; class Verrucomicrobiia; order Limisphaerales; family SIBH01; genus JANNGC01. Next base: position 4,358 of record JAYVWQ010000111.1, on the reverse strand, counting down.
GCCGGCGATCTGACCGGCTATGTGCAGGGCTACGACTTCGGGCCGTCAGCCGAAGGGGTGAGCATCGGCCGTTACCTCGACAGCACGGGCCGCGATCATTTTGTGGCACAGAGTGCGAATACGTTTGGCGCGACCAATGCCGGACCGCGCCTGAGCGAGGTGGTGATTTCGGAAATCATGTTCCGTCCGCCCGATGTGGGCGGCGAAGACGACGCATTTAATGAGTTCATCGAACTGCACAATCGGAGCGCGTCCCCCGCCCCGCTCTACAGCCTGAGCCTGCCGACCGACACCTGGCATCTCAGCGACGCCGTTGATTTCACGTTCCCGATTAACATCACGCTCGCGGCCGGCGAACGGCTCGTGGTCGTCGGCTTCGATCCGAACACCAACGCCACCACGCTCGCGACTTTCCGCGATCACTTCGGCCTCGCGCCGGCCGTGCAGATTTTCGGCCCGTGGTCCGGCAAGCTCGACAACTCCGGCGACGACGTGGAGCTGCGCCAGCCTCTTCCTCCCGGCACCAACGGCACCGCCTACGTGCTCGTGGACAAGGTGGATTACAAGGATGCCGCGCCGTGGCCTGCGGCCGCCGATGGATACGGCGCTTCACTGCACCGTTTGAACTCCGGCGCCTACGGGAACGATCCCATCAACTGGACCGCTGCCACGCCCACGCCGGGCGCGACCTTCGGGGGCGGCACCGCACCGGCCATCACCGTGCAGCCCGCTCCGGCGGCGACTCTCAGTGGACGCACCACCAACTTCACCCTGAGCGCCACCGGCCCGGCCCTGCAATATCAGTGGCGCGCACACGGCACGAATCTGCCCGGCGCGACCAACGCCGCGCTCGTGCTCACGAACATCCAGTTGGCGGAAGCGGGTTTCTATCATGCTGCGGTCTTCAACCCCGGCGGCGCGCAACTCAGCGACGCGGCCTATCTCACCATTTATCCGCCCATCACCTTCACCGTGCAGCCGACCAACCAAAATGTGCTGCCCGGCACCAACGTCACGCTCGTCTCCCTCGCCACTGGCACCGGCCCGGTGCGCTATCAATGGCGCTTGAACGGGACGAACATGCCCAGCGCGACCAACGCGAGCCACAGCTTCACCGGCGCGTCTCTCGCCCATCATGGTCTCTGGCAGGTGACGGCGACGGACAATCTGGGCAGCATCGACAGCCTGGCCGCATCCGTCTTCGTGCTGATCAAGGGCGGTGTGGCCGTGCCCATGCAGACGAACACCGTCCTGCAAGGAGGCAACGCCACCTTCAGCATCGTCGCCACGGGCGCGCCGCCGCTGGGCTTCCGCTGGCTGCGCAATGGCTCCGGCTACTTCACCAGCAGCGTGCCCTCGTTCACTTACACCAACGTGCAGGGCAGCTACCGAATCCAGGTGGTGGTGACCAATCTCGCCGGTTCTGCCACCGCCAGCCCCGGCGCGGGGGTCGTCAACCTCATCATGCTCGCGGACTTCGATCACGACGGGGTGGCCGATCTGTGGGAGACACAATACGGCTTCAACACCAACAACGCGGCGGATGCGCTGCTCGACTTCGACGGGGATGGGATGAACAACCGCGATGAATACCTCTCCGGCACCAACCCGACCAACGCGCTGAGCGTGTTGAAGATTGTGCTCTCGGCGACGAATGCGGCGGTGCTGAACTTCACCGCCCAATCCAACCTCAGCTACACCGTGCAATGGCGGACCAACTTGGTGGCCCCCGCCTGGAGCAACCTGACCAGCATCACCGCCCTGCCGCTGGTGCGCACTGTCCTGGTCAACAGTGCCACCGCGCCTGCCGCGCCCGAACGCTACCTGCGCATCGTCACGCCGAGCGTGCCGTAGGGAAGGTGGATTGGACCCGGCGCTCCGTCATTGGAGCGCCGGTCTCCGGCCGGAGAGCGCCCGTCTCGAGCGCATCAGCTATGGAAAGCCGCCGGCACCGATTTTCGCCACGCTCCGGGACCACCACCCTGCTGCGCCCGAGGACGGGCGCTCTCCGCTATCAGCAGCAGCTTCCCGCGTCGCAGCACTGGCTGGCGTCTGTCGTGGCAGTGTAGTCCAAACCCTTCGTCTCGCGGGGATGCCGGAGCCGTCCGGGCGGGCCGCTGAACGGTTGGGCCTCGCTCAACGGAATCTCCGTGCGTGGCTCGATGAATTCAAATGACTCCTGATACGGCGCTTTCTTATAGAGCTGAAAGGTCTTGTCGCAGACGGCATAGCGCTGCCCGCGCTCCAGGCGATGGCCGTCGTCATCCAGCACGGTCTTGAACGGCCCCTTGTAAATCACGGCCTGGTTGCGCTCGAAACAGTCCCCCTGCTTGCCTTTGAACGCCTCGATGGTTACGGAGCGGAACTCAATTCCCGCCACCGTCTGCCAAGGCTGGGCGTCGCGCTTGAGAATGCGCGCGCCATAGAAGCCCGCCTCCACAAAAGCCTCGATGAACGCCTCCTCGGTGAGCGCGCCCGAGATGCAACCGCTCCACAGCTCCGGGTCGTTCTGCATTTCCATTGGCACAAATTCGTCGCTCACAATGTCGCTGATGACGGCGCGTCCGCCCTTGCGGAGCACGCGGAAAATTTCCTGGAAGAGCTGCCGCTTGGCCCGCGGCTCGACGAGGTTGAGCACGCAGTTGGAAACCACGACATCCATGGAATCGCTGGCGATGAGCGGCGCAATCCCGCGCAACTCCTCGGCCCGTGCCTCGGCGGCCAGAAAGGAGTTCACATCCTGAATCGGGCGAGCCTGGAGATCAGCCTCCAGCTTTTCCAGATCCAGCGCGAGGTCTTGGATGCGGCCTTTGCGGAACTCGACGTTGTCGAAGCCAATCGCCGCCCCGACCACGGGCGCATACTTCCGCGCGATGTCCAGCATGTCGTCGTTCATGTCCACGCCGATAACCCGCCCGGTGGGACCGACGACCTGCGCGGCAATGAAGGCGATTTTTCCCGTGCCACTGCCCAAATCGAGCACCGTCTCGCCCGGCTGGAGGTATTTGCTCGGGTCGCCGCAACCGTAGTCGCGGTCGATGACTTCCTGCGGGATGACTTGAAGATACTGGCGGTCGTATTGGATGGGACAGCAGAGCGCCTCGACTTTTTTGCCCGCCGCCTCGCTATAGCGGCTGCGCACTGCGGATTCAACCTGCAACATCGTTCCCATGTAATTCCTTTCAGTTCGGATGCGCGATTGAACGAGGCGCACGGATTAGACACAATCAAATTGTGCCCGACAGGGCCGACCCGCCGCCCTCAAATGCACTCCGATTGCTGCGAAAACTCTTGGAGCTTGCGCATTGACGCGGCACGGGCCGGCGTAGGTAATCCGTGGTGACATAGCTGGCCGTCGCATCCATGACCAAGGGCGAACTGGAAAGGACAGAGTGAAACAATCTCCTTGGTTGACCGGGTCCGCGCTCCGAGGCGAGCAAGGCGTTTGGATGTTCAGTTGGATGTAGGTGAGCTTTCCTTTGGTTCGTAGCCGAGAAGCTGTTTCAGCGCCGAAGCGTTTTTTGCCGGCCTGCGCCCTGCATTGGTTGGCCCGTACAGTTCTAATGGGCTACCGCGCGGCCCGGGTCATCGTGGACCGGGGCGGCAGCAGCGGGAGCCCGACGTCGCCCGCGCCGACCCCGCCCCTGGCGCAATAAGCGCGTCGTGGATTTCTGGTTTATTGGAAAGGGAAGGCGGCTCAATGAGCCGCCTTCCCTTTCCCGGGAAAAGTCCTTTACACCCCCGGACCCGGCTCCTAGATTCCCGCCCTCAAATTAAAAAAGAGAAGCAAGCATAGCCGTTATGGAGAAAGTGAAAGTTATCGAAGGTATTCAGATGCACGACAAAGACACCGGTTCCGCCGATGTCCAGATCGCGCTGCTCACCGCGCGCATCAACCATCTGACCGAGCATCTGCAAATTAACAAGAAGGACCACAGCTCCCGCCGTGGTCTTCTCATCATGGTCAGCCAGCGCCGCCGGCTGCTGGATTACCTGCATCTGAAAGACACGGGGCGCTATCAGGCGCTGACCAAGAAGCTGAAGTTGCGCAAATAAATTTCGAGAAGGAGCGAGGCGGACACCCTGTCCGCCTCGCGCTTTTTCATCCATCCGTTCGCAGACACGCGGCGACCCGATGCCTCATAACCAACGCGTGAGAAATCCGCCCCTCCGGGTAATTTCAATCAGCTCCGAACCCTTTCGGAGTTCACTGAAGTTCCTCTGGAGGCAGGCGGTCCCAGAATGAAAAGTATGTCACACAAGGTCACAGCCACAGTCGGTGGCAAAGAAATCCACATCGAAACCGGCAAGATCGCCAAACAGGCTGACGGCGCCGTCACCGTCCAACTCGGTGAAAC
>JAYVWQ010000110.1:0-2633 GCA_043785945.1 Akkermansia sp. | reverse complement strand
GCCTGCGTGGCCATTCCGGCGTCGATCATCGCCACCTTTGCCCTCATGCGCGTCATGGGCTACACGCTGAACAACTTCACCATGCTCGGCCTGGTCTTCGCCGTGGGCATCGTGATCGATGACGCCATTGTGGTGCTGGAGAACATTCACCGCACCATGGAGGAGCGCGGGTTGCCCGCCATGCAGGCGGCGCTCATCGGCACGCGTGAGATCGCGCTCGCGGTGCTGGCGACCACGCTCTCGCTCGTCGTGATTTTCCTCCCGCTCGCCTTCATGCAGGGGCGCGTGGGGCGGTTCTTCTCCAGTTATGGCATCACCGTGGCCTTCGCCATCATGGTCTCGCTTTTCATCTCGTTCACCCTCACGCCCATGCTCGCCTCGCGTTTCCTGAAGCACACGGATGACGAGAAATTGCGCGCCAAGAAAGCGCATGGCGGCTGGCTGATGATCTGGTTGAGCAACCATTACATCCGCGTGCTGGACTGGAGCCTGCGGCATCGCTGGGCCGTGATGCTGGGCGCGGTCCTGTGCGTCGCTTCGCTCTGGCCGCTCGGCAAAGCCACGCGCTTTACTTACTTCCCGCAGGACGACGGGAGTGAATTCGAGGTCGCGCTGCAAACGCCGGAAGGTTCCACGCTGGAACGCACCGCCGCCATCGCCGGGCAGATCGAGCAGCGCTTGAAAGCCCTTCAGATCAACGGCCAGCAGGTCGTCACCGACACGCTGCTGACGGTCGGTGAAACCAGCGGGTCGGTGGGAAAGGGCGAGGGCGTGGTCAACATCGCGGTCATCTATTGCCGGCTGCCGGAACTGGGCGGCTTCTGGTCCACGCTCACCGGGAAGACGCGGCGCTGGTCGCAATTCACGGCCATGACGGAGGCGCGCAAAATCATCGCGGAATTTCCGGACGTGCGCGCAGCGGCCCAGGGCATCTCGGCCATCGGCGGCGGGGGGCGCAACTCTGAACTCCAGTTCAACATCATCGGGCCGGACTTGAACAAGCTGGCTGAGTACACCGAGCAGATCATGGACGGGCTGCGCGCCACGCCCGGCATCGTGGATGTGGACACCACGGCCTCGAACCGCAAGCCCGAGTTGCAGGTCCACATCGACCGCGTCAAGGCCAGCCAGTTCGGTCTGCGCGTCGGCGACATCGCCTCGACCTTGCGCACGCTGGTGGGCGGGGAAATCGTGGGCACCTACAAGGAGACCGACGACCAATACGACGTATGGCTGCGTGCCGCTGCGCCGGGTCGTGCGACCAAGGAGGCCCTGGAACAAATCACCATGCGCGTCGGCGCCACGGTGCGGGGCGGACTGATTCCCGCCGGTGAAACCAACTCGCTCGTGCAGTTGATCAACTTCCTCCGCCTCCAAGAAGCGCGCGGGCCCAACCAGATCGAGCGCTTCCAGCGGCAGCGCAAAATGTCCGTCGCGGCCAACCTCGACAACTACTCGCTGGGCGAAGCCATCGCCGATGCGCAGCGCGTCGCGGCCGGGCTGAACATGCCGGCGGATTACCAGATCGTGCTCACGGGCCGCGCGAAGTCATTCCAGGAAACCGGCGTGAACTTCCTTATCGCCTTCGGGGTGGCCATGGTTTTCATGTACATGATTCTGGCCGCGCAGTTCGAGCACTTCGTTCATCCCATCGCCATCATGATGGCCGTGCCGCTCTCGCTGCCCTTCGCGCTGCTGACCATGATTCTGCTCAACGAACCGCTCAACGTCTTCGCCCTCTTCGGCCTCTTCATGCTCTTTGGCATCGTGAAGAAAAACGGCATCCTCCAGATCGATTATACGAACACGCTGCGCGCGCAGGGCATGGAGCGCGAAGCCGCCATCCTCCAGGCCAATCGCGTGCGCCTGCGTCCCATCCTCATGACCACCATGATGCTGGTGGCCTCGATGATTCCCATCGCGCTCGGCACCGGACCGGGTTCCGCAGGCCGCGCCGCGATGGCGAAAATCATCATTGGCGGCCAGATGCTTTGTCTGCTCCTCACGCTGCTCGTCACACCGGTGAGCTACGCCCTCTTCGATGACTGGGGTCGGGGAAAATTCTGGCGGCGCAAGTAAGCTGGCTCGCGGGGAAGTCCGGCGTTTCCATTCCGACCAGTCCGCTCAATCCATCGTCACGCGGCGCGATTGCTTGCGCGCGGCGTTGTGGGATTTGTCCGCGAGGATGCGCTGCTTGGCCGCGCGGCTGCGGCCCCGCTTCTGACGGCGCAATTTTTCCACCTTGGAGCGCGCGGCGTCGGCCCGGCTCTTCTGCTGGGCTTCAATTTTGTCGAGCAGCAGCTTGCGGGCGTGCAGGCGGTTGAGCCCCTGCTGACGGGTGGCCTGGCTCTTCACCTGAATCCCCGTGGGCCGGTGCAGCAACATCACGCAGGTCGCGACCTTGTTCACGTTCTGCCCGCCGTGACCGCCTGAGCGGACGAAGCTCTCCTCCACGTCCGCCTCGCGCACGCCCAGCGCGGCCATGCGCTGGCGGAATTGTTCCTCCTTGTCCTGCTGGCTCACGGGCGCGCTCATGTCCGTACTGTGACGGGAAGCACGCCGCATTTCCATCGGGAAGAAGGTAAGCGGTTTGATCCGAGCGCATCTGGCAGGTTCGACCGTCCTGAAAGCGG